>JBBQSL010000035.1:0-24824 GCA_038213895.1 Kiritimatiellales bacterium
GAATGGCACTCCTGCTCAGTCGGCTTGGCGTGCGTGCGGACGGCTCGGCGAGCCATCCCTACCGACGGAACGGGATATTAGGTAGGGCGTGTTCGCCGAACGCGCCGCACGGTGGAACGGCTCTCCTGCTCAGTCGGCTTGGCGTGCGTGCGAACGGCTCGGCGAGCCTTCCCTACCGACGGAATGGAATATTGGGTAGGGCGTGTTCGCCGAACGCGCCGCACGGTGGAACGGCTCTCCTGCTCAGTCGGCTTGGCGTGCGTGCGGACAGCTCGGCGAGCCGTCCCTACCCGAATGAATAAATACCGATCTTCACCCACAATGGATATAACTTAGCTCAAAACGACTTCCTGCCGATAGGCGGGAACAACGCAGTCCCAACCAGTTTTCTCCGTCAGAAATTTTTGAAAAGCATTAGCTGCTTCAGGCTCACCGTGGGTGATGAAAACTCGGCGCGGCGGCTTTTTCAAAAATGAAATCCATTGGAAAAGTTCGTCGCGATCGGCATGGGCAGAAAATCCGGATATTTTTTCAATCCGTGCCCGCAGCGGTTTCATTTCGCCAAAGATACGAACTTCAGTTGGTTGATCCTGAATGACGCGACCCAGTGTGCCGACGGCCTGATAGCCGACGAACAGAATCGTGCTTTCGGGACGACTGATGTTGTTTTTAAGATGATGCTTAATGCGTCCGCCGGTACACATACCGGAACCGGCAATAATAATCGCTGTCCCTTTGATGTGGTTGATCGCTTTGGACTGATCAACCGTGCGGGACATGGTGAGCCCCGGCAGCTCACATGGATGAATACCACGTCGGAGCAGGTCACGGGTGTCTTCGTCAAACAGTTCGGGGTGTTTTTTAAATATCTCCGTCACACTGATAGCCATCGGACTATCAACAAACGTGAAAAGATGCGGAATGCGGTTTTCGCGCAACAGTGCGTTGAGGTGATAAAGCAGTTCCTGCGTGCGCTCAACGGCAAAGCTGGGAATGACAATATTTCCACCAGCTTTTGTCGTTTCATTGATAATACGTGCCAATTCACCGGGGATATTTTTTACGTCGCCGTGTATGCGGTCGCCATAGGTGGATTCAATGCAAACGTAGTCGGCCGATTCAAAAGGATCTGGATCATTGATAATCGGAATATTCCGGCGGCCAACATCGCCAGAAAAAAGGATCGAGCGCGATGCTCCATCCTGTTCTATCGTCAGTTTAATACTGGTCGAACCAAAAATGTGGCCCGCCTCGCGAAAGGATGCGGTCATGCCCGCACAAATGGAAACGGGAATTTTATAGTCAACGGGCGTGAGGAGCGGCACGGTTTTTTCGACATCCGCAACTGTATAGAGCGGCTCATATGGAAACGGACTGTCCTTGCCCTGTTTTTCGTGACGCGCCTTTTTATGTTTGATGTCCTCTTCCTGCAAAAAGGCAGAATCTTTCATAATGATCTGTGCGATTTCTGCTGTAGCTGGGGTGCAGTAGATTTTCCCTTTAAACCCGTCTTTCACTAGTTTTGGTAGCCGTCCGCAATGATCGAGGTGAGCGTGTGTCAGCAGCACGGCATTCAGCGTAGCGGGCGGAACCGGGAAAGCCTCCCAGTTGCGCTCCTTAAGACCACGTTCCTGATAAAGTCCGCAATCCACTAGAATCCGTGAGCCGCCCGCCTCCACAAGATAACAGGAGCCGGTTACATTTTGTGCCGCGCCAAAAAAATTTAATTTGATTCCCATGACTGAATATCTCCTTTTCTGAGGCCAACTTTAACAAGTTTTCTACATAGGAGCAATTAAACCCTTGTATGCCAGCCCATTTTTGTATTTCCTATACCGACTGCGGGCATGTGGTGAAATTGGTATACACGCAAGATTTAGGATCTTGTGCCTCACGGCGTGCGGGTTCGAGTCCCGCCTTGCCCATTCAACTCACTCGCTTCGCGGCCGCGCTCAGGACGAGCCGCTAGAGAAAGGGATTTTGTATGTTACCGCAACATGGAGGAGTACCAAATTTCAGTCTGCGCATATCTGCCCCGATTCTATTCCTGCTTGCGCTCATATTGATTACCGGTCTGATGCTGACTTTTTCGTTTCACCTCAATGCAGACACGGGGGATCTCGCTGCTGAAAACCGGGTGAAGCTTTCTCTGATTATCACCGTGCTCCTCTCCGTGTTCGTGTTACTGGTTGGCACCGGTCGCTGGTGGCATCTACATCTATGGACAAAAAGAAGTAATCGGAAAAGACACCACAGAAACAAAAATCGGCGCTGATCTTTTTGAAACGTTCTATTTCTGAATCATCGACACCATATCATCTGCTCCGAACACCACCACCATAGTTTTGAAACGGTTGACCCAGTAGGTCCAGCGGTTGTTAGACGTCGACGGAGTTCTGTGCGTCGGAGGATTGCCATAGGCCATCAGAACAGCTTCCTTACTCATCCCTTCTATGATGTTCCCCGCCGCAATATTTTCTTTGTCCTTGTCAGACATTTTTTTATAGGCTTCACTTTTGAGGACATTCTCAGCGGAAAAAAATTTATCCAGATATCCCGCCACTGGACCAGTGAATTTGGCGAGATACTCGATGGTATAGGTGGTGCCGTTTGAATCCCGGAAGACCACTTTCCCATCGGAGACCTTGAGCAGATCAACCTTGGTTCCAACGGGAAGAATGGAGCCGACATGATAATTCGTTGAAGGAATTCTTTCAGGGGTTTCGTACCAAATGTTTACTTTGGTATAATAGCTTGATCCAGCCATCACCGCGGCAGAAGAAACCGTCGTAAACAGTGTCGCCAACATAAGAATTAGAACCATCGATTTAACCATTTTCATGAACCAGTCCTCCGTTTATTTCCCTAATTCAAGGGTAGCCAAACTATACAGTTCTATTTATCTATTTCAAGGACGTAACAGCGCAGTCCAGCGCCTTGCCCGTTAGCATATTCCCAAAGCGTTCCGCCTGATTATTTGCCGAAAGATCCAAATGAATTCCTCTCGCTTCATTGCTCAGCATAAAAAAAGCTGCCCCTTCACCTGGAATGTAGGACAGGGGATTGTCGAGCCGGATTTTCCCATCGAGAGCGATCGGCAGTTTTTGACTGCAAATATATTCCATGACCGTGCCGCACTCATCGCCACCGCCGAGCAGTACATAATCGCAACGCCCTTCGTTAAGCCACGCCTGCGCCAGTAGCGCGGCCTGGCCAAACGGATCGTGGAATCCGGTCACCGTCCAAGTCGGACCTTTGATGCCAAGTGCGAGCGAGATATACGAAACCGCCGCATTATGAACCGAATTAGAAAAAATAGTTGGTGAAACCCCGGCGTCGCCGTAGTCGATGATATCGTCCTGAAACTTGCATGTCGTGTTGTGCGGCCCGAACGCTGTGGCAAAAATAATCCCAACGCGCTCCGAATCCTTCACATTCAACCCGCTGGAAACAACGGCGTCGTAAGCCGCCAACATAGCCATTTTTGAGAACCGGTCGGCACGGCGCATTCCACCTAGCACCACCTTATCAGTCAATGTTGCGATAGAAACGGCATAAACTGGAAATGGCTCTTTTTGAAAAGAAACCTCAATAAAATCCGGAAGTTGCCACTCCGCCTGCGCAGCCTCCCTGCCCCGCCCACGCGCACAAACTAACCCTGCTCCAAATATCTTCATGGCGAATCCTCCCGGCCGATAATCAACGCCGAGTTATTGCCACCGAAGGCCAATGATGTAGACAATGCAAATTGCCCGCTGATTATCGTTTTTCCAATGATTGGAAAAAGTCCGATTTCTTCATCCACGGTTTGGAAACCTGCGCTACCGGGAATCCAACCATTGGAAAGTCCGGCGGCAGTAAAGACGGCTTCGATGCCGCCCGCCGCGCCAAGTGTGTGGCCGGTGTACCCTTTGGTCGAAAGAACCTTTACCTCCGGACCGAAAAGTTTAAGCAGCACCCGGCCCTCTACTTTGTCGTTATCCGCCGTCGAGGTTCCGTGCGCGTTGATAAAAGCAATGTCTGCCGGTCGAAGATTAGCCTGTTTTAATGCAAATCGAATGGCGCGTATCAGTCCTTCGCCTTCCGGATGCGGAGCCGTTAAATGGTGAGCATCGGCTGAAGAGCCGTAGCCGCAAACACGCAAGCTGGATTTCACGCCGCGTTTCGCCGCGCTTTCAGCCGTCTCCAGAATGAGTACGCCGGCACCTTCGCCAAGATTCAGGCCGGAACGGTTTTTATCGAACGGCCGACAGGGTTCTGTACTGGCCACGCCCAGTGCGTTGAATCCGCACAGCGGAATACGGTTCATTTCATCGGCGCCGCCGGCAATCGCGATATCACATAGACCCGCATTGATCCAACTCATCGCCGCACCAATGGCATCGGTTCCGGAAGAACAAGCGTTAGCGATAACCATCATCGGCCCGCTCAATCCCAACCTGCGGGCGGTGGCTTCCGCTAAATTGCCCTTGAGAAAGCCATCAACCGATTCAAACGGTGCTGCGTGTTTTTCGCGAAAAGTGGAATAAAAGCCGAGATCGTTTAGCTGGCACGCCACAGTGGTACCGAGCGCCACGCCAACCCGTAAACCATCGGTTTCAGTTAATCCGGCCTCAGCGAGCGCCTCGGCCAGTGCGACTTCCAACAGATCCAATGTGCGCATTTTCCCGGGACGGACGCGGGACGGCAGTCCGCGCACCTCAAAAACCGGCAGATTGACCGGCGATGAAAATAGGGAAACTGGACTGATATTCCGTTCGCCGGCAGCCATCGACGCTAGGGATTGCCCCACGCCGCTACCGGCGGCGGAAACAACGCCCATGCCGGTGATGAAAACAGCGCGTGGATTCATGCGTGCGACCGCCTAGGCTTCTGTTTTCGAGTAGACGTAGTCGGCCAGCGTTCCGATGGTGCGGAAAACCTCGCGACTTTTTTCCATGTCTTTCACTTCCATGCCGAAATTGCGCTGAAGTATCACAACGATTTCGACGGCATCCAGTGAATCCAGTCCCAAGCCTTCGCCGAACAGCTCGCTGTCATCTTCGATTTCTTCGGGGGTAATGTCTTCAAGTGACAACTGATCCACCAGTAGTACTTTCAATTTTTCCCGGATCTCCGCCAACTTGATTTCCTTGTCCATCGCTGAATATCCCTTCTCTGTTAATAAAATCTGTCCGGCTAGACCGGCTTACTATCCTCAGTTTAAGCCCATATGTCGTGGAAAATAAAATATTGCAGGGGATATGCCAACAAATAGTTCTCCAGGATATCGGCATATTGCTGAACCCAGTCGCGCAGTTGAACCTTGCGATCCTGTCCGCGCACCAGTTTGGGGTATAAAACATCGGCCATATTGACGGAATAGGCATTAACTCCAGTTTTTGATGAAAGCAGCACGACTACAGGACAACCCGCCGACGCGGCAATGTGAAAAGCGCTGTATGGAAACCTAGCCGATTCGCCTAGGAAATTAACCTCCACGCTGTCGGCACCATAGGTCCGGTCGCCCATCATACTGACGATGTCGCCCTGCTCCAGAGCCTGCATCACCTCCACCATTCCACCCAGATGCTGATCCGGAGAAATAATTTTGATCCGCGAGGCCTCCGTATCCACTTGAACCGCGGCGCGCAAGGCCAGATTTTCTTCCGGGCGCATCAGCAAGTGAACCGTTTTATTGAGCCGCTCCAGCGAGTGCATCACGGTCTGCCAGTTGCCGACGTGAGACGTGAGCAGAATGAAGCCCTGCCCCGCCGCGCTCAACGCCGCCACCTGTTTGCAACCAGAAATCGACGTATCAAAGTTGACCGCCCCAGCGACCAGCGCATGACGGTCGATCAGATTTTTTCCCTGCGAAATGAACAGCTGGTAGGCCAGCCACCAGCGTTGCAACGGATTCAGATCGGGAAACCGGCGCAAAAGATAAGGCAGAGCGGAACGTACCGCCGACCGATCAAAACAGGCGTAGTGCAGACAAACCGGGTAAAGCAGTGCATAAGCCCCGCGCAATCCGGCCAGCTTCATCAGCGCTTTGAAAAACCAGATTCCGAGGCGGTTGCCGCGTCTCTTCGGTTGAGTATCAGGCATAACGCCGAGCTCCCTTCCGCCGGACAGTTGTCGCAATATAAAAAACGCCAAGCCCGACTATTACTGCGAGAGCCGGGGCCAGCACCAGCGATCCAAGCAGCCAGTTCAGCAAATACTGATGCAGATTCCCCGCGAACGTACTCAGTTCATCGCGCCCGATCCAGGAACCGTGACGCAGAAAAAAACCGAGCTCGATGCAAGCTAGAGGAACCAACGGCGGCGCACAAAGATGCTGAATATTCACCGCCAGCAAACGATTCAGATTCAGCTTTGTCGTCACATAGAGAATCGCAATGGTATGACAGGCAATCAGCGGAAGCGTCGCCAGCAGAATGCCGACGCCCGCCGCGACCGCGAGTTCCGTCGGCGAGGAATTTTCTTTCAGCAGCATCGCCAGAAATTTACGGGGATGACGGATCAGTGTGCGCCAATCGGTCTCGCCGGGCTGAACCAACTTTTTATGCGGCCACGGTAGCAGGCGGCGGCTCGTCAGCAGCGTATGCCGGAGGGTCAGCCGCAAATTGTCTTTCCACTGGTTAAAGTGGCTGATCCGTTCACCCTGCGGCGGATAAAAAACACGAATGGGCACCTCGTGAAGGGTTAAGCCATTCCAGACGGCCTTCGTCAAAACTTCTACCTCAAAATCATACCGGCGGTCATGCAGTTTCATTTTCGACAACAGTTCCACTGGATAGGCGCGAAAACCGCTCTGCGAATCCGAGATGGAAACCCCACACTCCAACCGGATCCAGAAATTGGAAAACTTTCGGCCAAACCGGCTGCCGCCCGTAATATTCTCGCCGGAAAAATCGCGCGCGCCGATCAAAATGCTATGCGGATAGGTTCCAATCATTGGAAAAAAGAGCGGAATGTCATCTGGGTTGTGCTGCCTGTCGGCATCCACGGTGATCATCCACGTTCCGCCGCGCCGTTTCACGTAGTCCAGCGCCGACCTCAACGCCGCTCCCTTGCCGCGATTCACTTCATGAGACAGCACCTGAATATCCGTGCCGGCAAACAGTGCGGCCACAGCGACATCGGTACAGCCGTCATCCACCACCAGCACATTTTTCAAATGCTTGCGGCACGCTACGGCCACGTCACGAACCGTCCCGCCATTGTTATAAACAGGAATCACGCACCAAATAGACTGGAGATTTAAATCGGACATGTTGAAACCGTAAATTAAGAATTCGTTTTGATCGTCCGATAGACTTTATGCAAAAGATGCTCCGAAGCAAGATTTCGGAATTCCAGATCGCTCATAAGGCGCGAAAAAATATCTTCATTGCCTTCCATGCGGTCGATGACCAGCCCCTCGAAGGCCTTACTAAAGACGTAGCGGAAATCATCCAGCGAATTGACAGCGGCGGCTTGCTGCAACTGTTCATTCCCAACGGCCTCTTCGCCGATCTGGTCGAAGAAGAGCTGGTCAGCCTGTGTGAACTCTGTGCCGAATCGTTCGTTCAAAATGTCGATCAACTCTGAAAGAAGAACGTCTTCATCTTCGCTCTGACCGGTGCCCACATCGCCAGGGCCTTTGAGTGGCTTTACCTCGCCGGATTTCAGATCGATCCGGCCTTCGCTGATTTTCTGTAAGCGGTAATACTGAAGCTCAACATCATCAGAAATGTGATGCTCCGGTCCGGACTGGCGGCGCGGTAGCTTGCTCAACAGAAACCGCAAATAGGTATAGAGCTTTTCGAGGTCGGAATCCTGATACGGGATCACCTGCGACAAGAACCCGTACAGATTTCGGAAGCTGACCAGCAGACCCTTGAACTCCTCTTGTTCTTCCTCCTCCAGCTCCTTGAAACGTTCGACGGCTTTATCGAGAATACCATTCATGGCGGCGTGATCATGAACCGATGCATAGCGGCGCGACTTGAAATAAACGGCGCAAAACTCGCCGACTTCTTCGTCGTAAATAACATGCGCTTCGGCAATCTGCCCTTGCAGGCGGTAAAGGTTGCTGGCATCCGTTAATTCATCCGCCGGAGTCGTTTCATAGTAGGGCTTAAATGCCTGAAAGATTTCTTCCGGCTTATTCCTGAAATCCAAAACAAAGGTATCCTCTTTACCGGCGCACATCCGGTTCAAACGAGAAAGGGTTTGCACGGCCTGAACACCGGCCAGCTTTTTGTCCACATACATTGTGTGCAAATAAGGCTGATCGAAGCCGGTCTGATATTTTTCCGCCACTAACAGCACCTGATATTCTTCAGAGGCGAACCGTTCCGGCAGTTCGGATTCACTGATCCCTCCGTTCATTCCGACCTCTGTCCATTTCTTGCCGGGGAAGTCCGGGTCTTCCACCATACCGGAGAAGGCCACCAGCGATTTGATGTCGGTGTAACCCTTGGCCGTAATGTATTTATCAAATTCCTGTTTGTAGCGGACGGCGGAAAGACGGGAATCTGTCACCACCATCGCTTTGGCCCGTCCGCCGATCTTATGCCGAACGTGTGTCCGGAAGTGTTCAACCATCACCTCGGTCTTCTGCTGAAGGTTGTAAGGATGCAGCGTTAGAAACCGGGCCAGCGCACGGGCGGTCTTTTTGCGCTCTACATGCGGATCGTCTTCAGAGGATTGCACCAGATGGTAATAGGTTTCATAGGTCGTGTAGTTGGCCAGCACATCGAGAATAAACTTCTCTTCAATCGCCTGCCGCATCGTGTATTCATGGAACGGAGTTTCGCCGGATGGCCCCGGCTCATTGAACACATGCTTCGTTTTATATTTTGGGGTCGCTGTGAAGGCGAAAAAGCTCAGGTTCGGCTGTTTGCCGCGCTTGATCATTTGAAAAACCACTTCGTCTTCCAAATCTTCACAGTCATTTTGCGTCATGTAGATTTCGGCGGCTTCGGCAATACCGTCACGGTTCAGAATCCCCTTCAGTTCCGTAGCCGTATCGCCGGACTGCGAGCTGTGCGCTTCGTCTACAATCACCGCAAACTTTTTACCTTTGGTGCCGATTTCAATTTGATCATCGGCAGCGCGTTCCTTGTTCAACTTATCCAGTGACTCGCAGATAAAAGGAAACTTTTGCAGCGTGGTAATGATGATTGGCGTCCCGGTCGAAAGAGCAGTCGCCAACTGCTTGGAATCTTCGTCGATTTTCTGCACCACGCCTTGCTTGTGATCAAACTGATAGATTGTGTCTTGCAACTGCTGATCGAGGACACGACGATCCGTCACCACCACCACGGAATCATAAATCTTACTGTCATTTGCATCGTGCAGGCTCGAAAGTCGATGCGCCAGCCACGCAATCGAGTTGGATTTGCCCGATCCGGCAGAGTGCTGCACCAGATAGTTTTTACCCGCTCCATGCTGGCCGGTATGAGCAATCAGGCGGCGCACACAATCGAGCTGATGATAGCGCGGGAAAATCATCACTTCCTTGCTGATCTTCCGGACACCTTTATCCGTCACGATCCGCTTTTCGTCTGTCTGGAGGTGCATAAAGCGCCCGAGAATATCCAGCAGGCTATCCCGTTGCCAAACCTCGCGCCAGAGATAAGCCGTACGGTAGCCGCCATCGGCAGCGGGCGGATTGCCCGCCCCGCCATGATCCCCCAGATTAAACGGCAGGAAATGGGTCTGCGACCCCGAAAGCCGGGTCGTCATAAACGCCAGATTGGGATCAACCGCAAAATGAACCAGCGCCCGCTTCTTAAAATCGAAAATCAATTCGTGGTGATCGCGGTCATTTTTGTACTGCCGCATCGCGTGCTCCACCGTCTGCCCGCTCATCGGGTTTTTCAGCTCGACGGTAACAATGGGAAGCCCGTTTACAAACAGAACCAGATCAAGCGAGTTTTTGTGCTTATCGCTGTAATAGAGCTGCTGGGTCACAGACAGACGGTTTTTGCTGTATAGCGCCAGCGTCTCAGGATTCATTTGATTATTCGGCGCAAAGAACGCCACCGACAGCTTGCGGCCATAGCACTTAAATCCCTGCCGTAGCACCTTCAATGTCCCGAAAGTCTCCAGCTCCTTGCAGAGCGAATCCAGCACCACCTTTGCGGTCTCGCCGCCGTGAATGTCGGACAGCGCCTTCCACGGCTTCGGCTGGGTCTCGCGGATAAAAGAAACCACCGACTCCGGCTCCAGAGCGAAAGCAGGATCGAAGTCCTCAGAACGGCCCGCGACATAGCCGCCCCGTTCCGTCAGCTCCGCAACAATCGCATCTTCCAGCCGAATTTCCGTGTGTTTTTTACTCATCGTCCGTCTCTCCTATTGCGCCGCACCCGGTACAACCGTTCGGTAAACCCGCCCTCATTCTCAAACTCTTCCGCCAGCTTCGCCACCTGACGATCCAGCAGCCAACAGGAAAGATTCAGGAGAGAAAGCACCCCGTTCGCAGCCAAACAGGCGGACGACAAGGACGAGCACGGACGTTCACCGACATTCACACTTATTTCGTCCGTGCCTGTCTTTGTCCGTCCGTGAGTGTCCCTGTTCTTTTTTCTCTCCTCGGCCACCCACGAGCGAAACGCAGACTGCGTTTCAGGCCGCAAAGCCTTCAAGCGCACCAGCGCCGGATGATCCGGCGGCAACAGCGGCAGACTTCGCTGCCGCAAAAAATCTTCATAATCGAGCCGCAGCTCTTCCAGACTGGCCCGTGCGACCTGCGTCAGCTTCAGCTCGGTCTTCTTTGAAGTCGCCGACGCCTGTGACCCTTCGGCGATATTTTGCACGCCCGACCGCGCCGCCTGCACCATCTGATCCCGCGTGCGGCTGAATCGGTCCACATATTTTTCCACAAACAAAACCGTTACATCATACGCCAATTGCGCCACCTGAAAACTCTTCAGCTTCCGATATCCGCCATGCTTAGGAATTAACGGTTCTTTCTCAGCCATGATCGCTTCCCATCAGTTCGTCCATACTCGTCCGTTCCCAGTCCCGTCCGCCTCACAACTCCCGTCCTTGTTCGTCCGCATCACAACCCTTAACTGCCCATCCGCAATTCCCGTCCGTGCACGTCCAGCTCCGCAACAATCGCATCCTCCAGCCGGATTTCCGTGTGTTTTCATCTCAAAATTTTGTTTTTAACCGCGAATTGCGCGAATGGCCGCGAATGGCCGCGAATCCAGAAAATCAATACGCAGGATACGTTCTGCCGGTAATCGCTTCAAAGGCTTTAATCTGCTCCTTTGGCTGTGCATGCTCCTCGCACCGCCTCCAGTCCTCAAGAATCGCCTGCTTATTATCATCCCAATCCATCAACTTTCGGGCCAGCCAGTCATTGATGATTTCAAGTGGCGAAACATTTGAAACACCGAATTCCTGATTCAAATAAGATCGCAGATCGGTGTCCCCGGTCGAAAGCTGATATTCAAATGCCACCACGCAAGCCGCTATCGCTTTGTCGGCATGACTGAGACCGAATGGCTTCCCGTTCTTTTCATTTATATTGCTGGCTGTGAGCTTGACGATTTCCTGTGAACGCTTGTACTCAACGGTTTCAAAAATAGACTCTGGCAATGTTTGTACTTTTGCACCGAAACGGACTCTCCACGGATACTTTTCCTTAAACTTCTGAGTCTTAAAGATCTCGTCTCTCATCTGCCGGGGTGCCACGCAATTAAACCTGCTATCGATCAGCATATCCGGAGCAATCCGGAGCAGCATTAATAAAACGCAGGTATCGCAAAGAACAAACATTACGGCTCCTGTTTCTTTGCAATCAGGGTTTTGACTTGCGCGGCATCCAGCTCACTCTCCAACCCCATTAACTCGCCGACGCGGCGAGCGGAGAGGCTGTCAGCCCGAGACTGAATCAGGCTGTAAAACAGCGGACTGAGAAGCCGATAGATGGAGAGAAACCCCGAACTTTCTCCCGATTTGAAAAACAGGCCGTCAAGCGTCAGAATATTTTTTCGCAAACCGTTATCGATTTTGGAAACAATTCCATGAAGTGGTTTATTATCAGGGAAAAGTATCTTAGTTAAGCCGTAGAGAGCATGGCCGTTTTCAACGGCCATCTTTTTAATGATTGAGGCCTGCTGCGCATCATCCAGCTTTGTAAGCAATCCTTTTACAAACTGGATGTACTCGGGAGGGAACTGTACCTGTCCGGCAACCGCGTCGCAAAAATCTTCTAACTCGGAACTGATTTCTTTCTGTTCATCAAATGCTGCGTGAACTGCTTCATGCAACAGGAAAAAAACCAAATCTAGCACATTGGAATGCCGATTGACGAAAACAACTCGATGTCCGTGCACTTCTGAGTAAAAGGCGTAGCTTTTGACTTCGGCCGGAAACGGAACGAACACCACATAGCATCCCAGCTTGCTCAGCAGACCAAACACGTGCTCATACGTGCAGGGCTTTGCCTCCGGAATTCCGGCCAATTGCCGCAATTTAGCCGCAGTTTCCCGAACTTTGTTTTCATCGAATCCGTCCGTTCTAATGACCGGCAAAAGTTCCGCTCGGCTAACCCCGCTAAAAAGAGGCGCGAAATCCTCCGCCACTTCGTGAGAAATCTGGCGACGCTCTTTTGTTACTTTGGCGTTAGATTTTGCCCGATGCACTGGAACCGAAACAACCGACGGTTCGCTCTCGAACAGACTGGCCGGCTCAACACCTAGCACATTACACAGCTTTAATAGGTGGTGTCCTTTGGGCACTTGATCCGCAAACCAGCTGTAGACCGTCTGACGACTAACTGCTAACTGTTCTGCCAGTTTGAGTTTTGATAATCCGCGCTGTTCGCAGACTGATTTAAGCAATTCACCATTCCATTTCATCGTTCGCCCCTCCCTGTTGGGAAAATGGTGTGTAAAGATAACTTGACAGTTTATAACGTCAAACTATTTCTCCGACAAGTTTGTTTTACAGCTTCTCACATCAAATTTCCCCGTCTCGGCGGCGGCGATGAGGGCCGTGCGGTATTCTTCCAAGTGTTAAACCATCATTCCCATCTCCAAGCTCACCACATTATCCTTGTCTGAGTCTGAATCGCGTTCGCATTTTTTAACGCAAACCGTCTCGCATCCAAGGTGCTGGTTTTCACCTTGGAAGGAGTTCTGCTCGCCAGATCGATTTCGTTAACCGTTCGTCCGTCATAATAAGGGGACAGCCAAAAGCTCCAGCATTCAAAACCCAAAGCCAAAGCGATTTCAAAAATGTCCTCCATTGCGACCTTCACGCGGGGATTCGTCGGCTGGATAGCGATTACCACGCCTCGGCAATTTGCGGTAAGTTTTTCCAGATCCTGCTGGAACCGTGCTTTTTGATCTTCGCGGGTTGGAGCCTTTCCGTAAGGATTTTCTTGTGGGGAGCTGGCAAACACATAAACCGACTCGTTAGAACAGTGATCTTCCACATATCCTTCGTATCCACGGCCACTGCATCCCGTTAGGCTTTGAATGATCGTCGATTTCCCAGCGTTGCCATATCCAACTACCGCCACCAGTTTTTTCTTCATCGCAGTTCCTCAATGTTGACGTTTTCCAAATCTTCCAATTGCATCCTGTCTACATCCGCATACTGGTAATGTCGGATCGAATGGTCGCGGGTTAAGTATTTCCCTTGGGCATCCAAGTAAGCCGCCGGATTCGCATGGTTTGAGAAAACATACTTCTTCAACCAGAGTTTTTTACGTTCATTCTGATAATTACCAACCGTATGTAATAAGGATTGGCACCAAGCCTGACTGGCCGTTAACTGAGCAATTATGCTCTCTGCGTCCAAGCTTCCATGTTTAAACTCAATGCAATAGACGAAAATTCGTTTGCGATAGAGCTGAAAAATCACGAAATCACATCGCTTCGACCACGGCTTACCGTTGTCATCTAGGAAGTGAAATAAGGGGTCATTTTTTCCGTCTAGCTTGATTGCGAACACATCGCCGCGGAACTGCAGAGCAACGCTGATTTCTTTTTTCTTCGAGCTGCCTGGGACATGTATTTTTTCTTTCAGAATGATTTCATTACCGATCACGGGAATAAAATAGTCTGCATTCAGATACGAACGCAGGCCATTAAAATATCCCTGTATACTGAGAGGCATCGTCAACCCACCTTCACTTTCCCCGTCACGGCGGCGGTGATGAGGGCCGTGCGGTATTCTTCCAAGGTTTGGATGGCGGCTTCCGTCTTTTTGATCAACCCGTCGATCTTCCCCGTTTTTTCGTCTAAATAATCAATGATCCGTTGTTGCTCATCTTTATCTGTTATCGGCAAAAGGAAGTTCTTCAACACAGCAAAGTTTAAACCTTCGCGTCCGCTTCCGCTCTGTTCTAGCTGAATCTGTAATTGCCCGATATCAGACCATAAAAAATAGTGAAGATACCGTGTTAGCAAACCAGACTCCGGACGGATGATACATACATGTTGATTAACATTTGCCTCTCCCAAGCTCCCGTCAAAAAAGTTGCACCGTCCGATTGAAGCTCCGGTTATATTGAGCAAAACATCTCCAGCAAAAACCTTGCTGTTGCTCATGCTCTCATGAACATCCTCATCAATGTATGCCACGTCATCAAGGCGCAGTCCGTCGAAATGAATGTTCTGACTGCGAAGAAGTGGGATGCCCTCTAATTGGTAACTGCTAGCCCCGCCCGAAGGGGTAACGCCGCTTCCCACCTTTGAGACATTAAATTTTAATTTCTGAATATCCCAATGCTCCGGGACTTCGCCCAGCCAAGAGAGGCCGGAATCTGTCATTCTGACAGTTGACTTCCGACCTCTGACTTCTGTCCTCCGACTCCCGACCTTTGTCCTCCGACTTCCGATCTCTGGAATTTTCCCCGTGACGGCAGCGGTGATGAGCGCGGAGCGCTGTTCGGTGAGTTTTTTGATCAGCTCCTTTTTCTTCCCGATCAGCTCATCAATCTGCCCCGTCTTCCGATCCAGAAATTCTGCTATCGCTTTCTGTTCATCCGGTGAAGGAATAAGAAACGACAGGTTTCCAATAAACTCCCAATTCGCCCGAGGCATTTTTGCGCCATAGGTTGAAGCATCAACTGCGTTAATGAAATCTCGGGAAACGGTGTAGTAACGGAGAAACTCAGGACACACCTTCTCTTCCGAACGAAGAACAAGCAGTTCCGTTGATGAAACTCCTTCACAATCCGCTAAATAAACTTTGGCGAGATATGGACGAAGCTTTCCAAACAGCACGTCGCCCGAGAGAAAGTGCGTTGCAACGCCGTCGCTGGCCGCATCCGCATCTGGAATTCGCCGTCCAGTCCAAGATTCGACATGCTCAAGCCCCATGTAAGGCAAATCAGAGCCTTGCGCATCAAGTTTGTCGTTAATCAACGGAGCCGCAAATTTCAACCGCCGGACTTCCCAATGTTCGGGCACATCGCCGAGCCATTCGACGCCGGACGGTTTGGTTTTCGGATAGGCGGGGAGATTCACTTCGAACCTCCTGCTTGAACAGAATGGTGGGCACGATGATTCCACATTGGACGGGTTTCCCAATCCTCATGAAATCCCATGTGTTCGGTAACCGGAAAGGTTTGTGCCCGCAACAGCGCCAGCAGCCGATGCGCCCAGTGATTTTCAGGCTCCACCACATCGACTACATGTGCCAGCACGACCAGCGTGTTATAAATGCGCCGATCTTCCGCCGGGTTCAAGTTCTCTACAACCTTCGCCGGATGATGCGGCAGGGCCAGAGTAATGGTGAACCGCCGGTTCCAAAGGCGGGAATGATGGGCGCAGAGGTTGCGGACGTAGGTTGAATGTTCCAACAGGGATTTCAGCGTTTCGGGGAACAGGTCAAAGGCTCTGGCGATCTTTTTCCGGTCGCCGATCCGTTTGTAGTTTTCATAGAACCGGCTGAGCAGTCCGAACGACATCACCTCGCAGGCCGCCCAGACCGGCGGACGAGGCATTCCATATTTGGTCTGGAAATGGCCCACAAACACTTCATGACTGCGGCCGATCTCATTATCCAGGGCGGCCAGTGCTTTGGTGTGGCGCTGTACGTCGTGGAAGTTAGAGGCATCTTCATACCCTTGCGGGCCGCGAGCGTGGGAAAAAACATACGCCCAATGGCTGCGTACCGATATTTCCAGTCGCTTGACCGCTTCCATTACTAACAGCCGCAACTGACGATCAAAGCAATAGAGCCCCCAGAACTGTTCAAACGTGGTTCTGGGTAAAAATTGATCGGGGTTCTCGGGATTTGTCAGCACAAAGCGATAGGCTGAAAGCCGATAGTAGTTGTGATGCTCCAGACAGTGGAGAGCAAATGGCTCGTCGGCGACCACCAACCCTCGGGTTTTGAGGATGCCCAACTGCTGTTCATAGGTTTGGGGGATTTTGCAACAGCTCATGCGGCCCCCCTGAAAAAAAGTAACCCGCCGATTTGAGCATGACCGAAGTCACTAGGCTTGGCGGGTATTGTTGCGCGAAGTAAAGCGATCCAATCGATCCGTGTCAATCCACAAAACCAACCCTCCGGCAGTTGAACTGTCAAGGATTCCTTGACAGTTGCCCGAGACATTCTACTCCGATCCATCTGCACACTCATGCCGTCACCTCCGCCAACATCCGGACGATCTCTTTTTCCAGACCTTGGATGTCCGCCTCGATCTCGCTCAGCGGACGCGGCGGCGCATATTTGTAGAAGTGACGGGTAAAAGGAACTTCATAGCCCACCTTGATCTTGTCGTGATCGATCCACGCATCCGGGCGGTACGGCAAAACCTCTCTCTTCAAATACTCTTCGCAGTGATCCTGCACCTGCGCCAGCAATTTCTCCTTGTCCACCTTGCCTTTATTTTCTTCGGTTTCATAGACGAGGGGCAGAGGAAGCTGAATTCCTTCCGGCAGGCTGACGTTTTCCGTGTCGCGCAGTTCCGGATCAGGCTCCGGCCTGCCTTTGCTGTCGTAGCAGATTTCCGCTTCCGGATCGCGTTTCCCCAGCGAGTCAGGTGCCAGCAACGCCTTTTTGAGCAGCGCATCCAGCTTGACCGACGACTTCTTGAACGCTGTCTCCAGAATCTCTTCAAAAACGGCCCGGTCATTGACGGTTTCACTGCCGGTAGTTTCCATCTTTTTCAGTACGGCCAGAATCTGCGCCTGCTGTTCTTCACCCTCGGCAATCTCTTTGGCTTTGGCCGCTCCGGCTTTGCGTTTTTTCGACTGCACCAGTCCGGTGAAATAGGAACCGGCTGTGAACAGCTTGATTCGTTCACCCGTCACGGCGAAGTTAAGCCGCAAGGGGCGCTCGACGGTGATCTTCAGGTAGCCGAAATCCTGATTGCTGAAAATCCGGTTTTTATCCGTTTCGCGGAAGTTGCCGTAGAGCCGGGTGATTTCGTCGATGTGGTTCGGCTGTCCGCCTTCACCGTTGCCGATCTCGTTGCGTTTGTTGCCGAGACTCTTTTTCATTTTCACAAAACAGCCGGTCGCATCAATCAACTGCACTTTGCCGCTTCGTTCTGGCTTTTTGCGGTTGGTGACCATCCAGATGTAGGTGGAAATGCCGGTATTGTAAAAAAGCTGATCCGGCAGACCGATGACGGCTTCCAACATATCGTTTTCAATGATCCAGCGACGGATGTTGCTTTCACCACCCCCGGCATCACCCGTAAACAGCGGCGATCCGTTAAAAACAATCCCGATGCGTGATCCTTCGCCGCCTTTTTCCGGTGAGGGGTGCATCTTGGAAATCATGTGCAGCAGAAAGAGCAAGGCTCCGTCGTTAATGCGCGGCAGTCCCGGCCCGAACCGTCCGGCAAATCCCAGTTTTTTATGTTCCGCCGTGACATAATCGCTTTCCGGCTTCCATTCGACTCCAAAGGGCGGATTGGCCAGCATGTAATGGAATTTCTTATCCGGATGGCCGTCACCATCCACCTGATCTTCTTTCTTTTTACCGGTTCCCAGTGTGTCGCCATAGGCAATGTTGGTGATCTCTTCCCCTTTGATCATTAGATCAGAACCGCAGATAGCGTAGGACTCCGGATTGTATTCCTGCCCGAAAAGCTGGCTGTGCGCATCTGGATTGTTTTCGGCGACATATTTTTCGGACACCGAAAGCATTCCGCCGGTTCCGCAGGTCGGATCGTAAATCTGAAGAACCTTGCCCGGTGTGTAGATGATCTCTTCATTGGTAAACAGCAGGTTCACCATCAGATTGATCACTTCTCGCGGCGTAAAGTGATCCCCGGCTTCTTCATTGGCCTGTTCATTGAACCGGCGGACAAGGTCTTCAAACAGATAGCCCATCGCGGAATTTTCAACCCGCTCCGGATGCAGATCGACCGTTGCAAACTGTTTAACGATGTCGAACAGGCGGTTGGACTCATCGAGCTTTTCGATTTCATCCTCAAACTTGAACTTTTCCAGAATTTTCCGCGCCCCGCCGGAGAATCCGGCCATAAAAGCCCGGAAATTGGCGGGCAGGTTGTCGGCATCCGCCAGTAAGCTGGCATAAAGACCCGCTTCCTTTTGTGCGAAGGTAAAGCCGCTGCTGTTGAAAAAGTTCAGCTTGAACTTGCGGCAGATCATCTTTTCGATGGTCGCGTCATCATGCTTTTCCGCCGCTTTGAGCTTTCGGTATTCGGTCAGCACGGCTTTTTTAGTTGGTTCCAACACGCAGTCCAACCGGCGCAAAACGGTTAAAGGGATCATCACCCGGCGGTATTGAGGAGGGCGATAAGGCCCTCGCAGAAGATTCGCAATGGTCCAAATAAGGTCACTGTTCTTCTTAATAATCGACTGATCGGTCATGCCTTCTCCCGGATTTTCCAATATTTAGGACTTTTGCAGACAATTTCTTCTAAACATTGGAAAGTTTCTACCGAATTGTTCCAAGCATTGGAAGCTTTACGATCTGGGTCTGGTTCGTTTGCGGGTTCCGGCGCCGATGAGCATGTCATAGGCGGTTCCGGTGTAGCCGAGTTTGTGCAACATATGAAGTTTGTCGTCCATCGCGTCGGGAGGAAAGACGCAGTTAAAACGGTCGGCGAATCCTTCGGCGAGTGTTTTTTTAAGCCATTCGCGGTCGATCTCTCTAGAAAAATAGTAGACCGGATTGATGATATCCATGTCGTCGGTCACCAATCCTTCGCGACGGGCCAGCGTCATTAAACCGGTTCCGGGAAGAATGCGAATCCCAGCGAACATGAAGTTGGCAGTCTCCGGCAGATTACGGATATTTTCAATACCCTCTCTGACTGTTTCCGGCGTTTCGCCGGGGCCGCCGAACATGTAGTAATGCGCTGTGGTGACGCCATGCCGATGGAACAGCTCGTTGCATTCAATGACGTCTTTCCACAGAAAATCTTTTCCAATGCCTTTCAGGGTCGCATCCGTGGAGGCATCCGCGCCAATTTCAGCAGCGTCCAGTCCGGTCGATTTCATCAGCGCTACAATTTCATCGTCCAGCTCTCTGCTAGGCGTAAAAAATGCAGTCCATGGAACATGGATGTTTCGTCGATGCATCTCCTGAATGAGCGCACGGTAGTTTCCTTCGGAGTCATTAAAAACAGAATCAACGAAGAAAATGTAACCGACCGAGTGTTCAGCGTCCAGCCGTTCCATATCATCGACCACAACGGAGGCATTCCGCATGCGGAGCGCGCGGCCTTCAAGCACCGGATAGGAGCAGTAGATACAATGCTTGTTGCATCCCCGCTTGGTTTGAATGGAAATGACTTTACCGTTGTTCAAATAATAGCTGAGCAGTTCAGGGTCATAATGAGCCGAAGGGATCGCGGATTTTTCCAGATGAAGCGGCGCGCGAAAAATACGGTGTTCAGGTTCTTTACCGGACGCCAAGGTTTCGAGTAGCTCGCAAAGCAGCACTTCACCCTCACCGACAATTCCATAATCTGCGCCGACATTGGCCAGAATTTCTTCAGGCATAATAGAGAAGCCGGAGCCGCCCAGCACGACTTTGGATGGCGTCACCTCGCGAATACATCCGACCATCTGGCGAACGCTGTCAATATAACGCTGTTCGTGCGCCGCATTCACGTTGTCAATATTGCGGATGGATAGACCCACCACATCCGGCTGACAGGATTTTACTTTGTCCTTCACCGCATCAAATGAGCAACCGCTTTGTAAAAAGTCGAACAGCTCAACGTCATGCCCTGCCTTTTTCAGCGCAGCGGCCACCATGCTCATACCGATCGGATAAATCGGATACGGCGAGGTCGCCCAATTGGCGGATATCAAAAGTATTTTCATAAAGTTACGACTTCTCTAGTTCTCGGTTTTTTAGTCCGCGAAACAGGCTCCTATAATCTGACAGGTCTTTTCCTTATAGAGCATCATCTCTCCCTTTCACGTTATTTCGCGTGTTTCGCGGGCAACTTTCTCCGTCGTGCTGGACTTCCATCCTTTTCGATTGAGACGCGGCGATTTATAGGTTCCGTCGGCGATTTCTTTCTCAATGACCGACATGTAGAGCATGCCCATGGCCAGTTCTTTGCCGCCGGGGCCATAGAATGTATCCCATGCGTACTGGTGCATTGCGTCCAACTGGTCGACGGACATCTTTGCTGGCTTGAAAACAGTCTGACCGCCGGTGTAACGAACCCAGTCGTTGTGCAGGATGCGGCCATCTTTCTGCATTTGCTCTCGAATCGGAGTGTGAGGGAACGGAGTCATGATGGTAAATTCAGCCAGGTCGAGCTCCACTTCCAGCAGGAAGTCCACCAGCCGCTTGATGGAGTCCATGTCCTGATCGTCTGTCCCCAGAATAATAGTCCCTTCGACACCAATCCCACGGGCTTTCAAACGCTTGATGCGGTTACGAATGACATCGGAGGTGTCGAACACCGCCTGATAGACATACCAGCAACCGGCTTCCGCTGCGAGGTCGAGAATCTCGTCATCATCTTTAATCGGGTGCGAAACCCATTTTTTCTTCAGCGGAATCATCGCTTTAAATAGATCTTTTTCCCACTGGTCGTCCTGCGCCAGCGAGTTATCGACGATGAACAGCCGGTTGTTATCGATGCCTTCCATTTCAGCAATCACCTGATCGATCGGGCGCGGACGGAACTGGCAGCCGCCGAGATACGGTGTGCAGCACGGGAAGCATTTAAATTTGCAGCCACGCGAGGCGTGAATCAGATCGACCATCTGTACTCCGCGATAATTATAGAGTTCTCGGTCGAGAATGTCGCGTCGGGCAGGTTTAATTAGCGCGGTATCTGGATAGTTGTTGCGGAAGTCATACACCGGCTTTAACTCGCCGTTGCGAAAATCTTCCAATATCTGTTCCGTCCGGCCTTCAGCTTCGCCGAGAAAAACTGAATCGGCGTGCAACATCGATTCCTCTGCATGCAGATGGGTTGAAATGCCGCCCATGACTACTTTTTTCCCCATGGCGCGATAGGTGTCGGCAATCTCCCAGCCGCGCGGAATCTGACAGGTCAGCATACAGGAGATAAAAATCAGATCGGCCTCTTCATTAAAATTCAGCGACTGAACGTGTTCGTCGGTAAATGAAATTTCTACGGTCTCTGGAATCGTTGCGGCAAAACAAACCGGCCCATGCGGCGGCAGGTGGAACTCCGGCTGGTTAGGCATTTTGGGCCACTTGGGATAAATCAGTTTAACTTTCATTGTATAAATTCCTTTCTAAATCAAAGGGCTGCACCGATGACATGACATTGATCAAGCGTCTCGGTCAGTTCATAAACCAGCATCCGTTCCGCCTGCCCTTCGGCAATCATTCGCTGTGCCGTAAACAACAGACTCTCGACGGAAGCCTTTTGATTCCACAGATAGAAAAGTGGCCCCTGCAATCCGAAATGCACAGAAGCTTCCGCCAGCGGACTTGACGGCAGGGTATAAATAAACAGATTGGCGCGGGCCATCGTCCGTCCGCCATCGATGTAATCCTTAAAATAATTCAGGTCAGCCTGTTCGCAGCCGTAAAGATCGGTTCCGATCAAACCGATATTCTGTTTCCAATCCTTAGAATAATGGATTCCAGCATCCTGCAGCGCCAGCGCGGTCACATAACAGACCCGCTGAGAAACTTCTTCAAAGCGGCCGAAACTTTTAACCGGATAAGCAAACAGACCGTCCAGTTTTCCGAGTCCGCAAAGCGTCGTGCGCGATACGTATTCCACGGAGTGCTTCGTGTTTTTTGATCCATATGCAGCTCGACTCAACCAGCCGGTTCCCTGGATATTAATTGCCATTTGGCACCCCTTTCAGAACGAGCGCTGCATTCACTCCACCGAAGCCAGCATTAGTCGACAACGCATACTCCGCCGACAGCTTCACGGCCTCGCAGGAAACCCATCCGGCAGAGGTTGCATCCGGCGCTTGCAGCCCAACGGTCGGCGGAACAATTCCGGTTTCAAACGTTTTCAACGCCAACACAGCTTCGACCAGACCGGCGGCTCCCATGGTGTGGCCCATACCGCCTTTGACCGAATAGGTCGGACGCGACGATGAAAAAACCCTTTTGAAAGCCGCCATCTCCATTTCATCGTTATACAGCGTACCGGTACCGTGCGCGGCGATGAAATCGATCTGCTGTTCGGTAATGTCAGCTACTTTGAGCGCGATCTCGATGGAGCGAGCCAGCCCAGAACCGTCGTGCAATGGGCCGGTCATATGGTTGGCGTCATTACTCATGCCCCATCCGACCAGCTCACCGGCGGCGGAGCGCCCTTCTCTCTGAGCCCGCTCTTCACTCATGAGTACAGCATAACCTGCGGCTTCGCCAATGGTCAGCCCAGCGTGCCGCACGTCGAACGGACGAGCCGCGCCGGAGTCGAGCGCCATCAGCGAAGAAAAACCGGAGTAAAGGAACTCGGTAACGGCATCGCAAGAAATCACCACGACACCATCGCAGTCGCCGTTGCGAATCGCCGACGCAGCCAGACCGAGTGCGACCGTTGATGAAGCACAGGCGGATGAGACCACGGTTCCTTCATCGGTCACGCCGCACAGTTTCTGAGTAGCCTTCAGAAGGTTCGGCATACAGCTGGCGTGCGGTGGAACCTTTCCATGCAAGACAGATTCTTCCACCCAGTCCATTTCGCCATTCAGCGTGGCAAGCATCAAGCGGGCATCCAGCGGGATCGTGTGCTTTTTCAACACGATTTCCAACATTTGAAAAACCAGGGATTGGCCCTGATGATAGAAAAGTCCGGGAATAATTCCGGCCATGTTGCTCTTGAATGCCGAGGTGTCAAAACGGGTCAACGGAGCCAGTTCGCTCCGACCCGCAAGCAACCCGTCCCAGCAGAGGTTTGTTCCGCATCCATACGGGGTGATCAATTCATAATTGGTAATCAAAACTCGGTTCATGAGCCCTCTTCCAGCTGTCCGTTAAACCAAAGTTTCTGCTGCTTTTCGAGTAGCGGCGGCAGGGTAAAGCACGGTTCGCCGTTCACGGCGGAACTGAAAAGCTGCACGGTGTAACCGGTTGCGGCAAGCGAACCGTCTTCTTTCCGAACCTCATACTCGATATTAATCCGAGCCGCCTCGGTCCAGAACATCCGGGCCGTCACGCTGAACAATTCATCCAGTGTTAACGAGCGAAAATAGTCGACATGCAACTGAACAATCGGCGCATACACTTTGGCGTTAAAAAAATCTTCATAGCCCAGACCGCTTTTACGGCGCAGCTCCGTTGACGCCTCTTCAAACAGCGTCGCGAAATGCCCGTGCCACATAACGGCCATGGCATCCACTTCGCCGAAACGGGCGCGCCGCCGGAAGGTGTAACTCAGCGGCTCAGGGCTGCCCGGCTCGCGTTTGAAATATTTTTTATTCCTGCGCATCTTTAATCCTCAGCTTCAATTCCGCAATGCGTGTGCCGTCCGAAGTAATGGCGGAAACCAACAGTCCGTTTGCGAGGCTGCACTGTACCTGCAAGCGCTGACCGGGCGTAACAACGGAGACAAATTTTACATTCGCGATTTCAACAATTTGCTGGCACCGCCCCGTCATCCGTTTCGCCAAAGCCATGACGGTGCTGATCTGACTGACACCGGGAAGAATGGGGCGTTCCGGAAAGTGTCCGCGAAAGCCGCTAAAGCCTTCCGGAAACACGATTTCCGCTGAGGCACTGTCGCCATCGACTGAAACATTTATCAATAATTCGTCAATTTCTGCCTTCATAATTCACTCATGCTTTTGTGCCGGATAGACCTCTTTGATGCGCAGAACCATCCGGTAATGAAGGGTCTTGTTATACAGAACAATACCCGTCGGATACAGCTTCCCGTCGAACTCTTTATAATCGAAATAGAGCACAATACAGTGGGTTTTCCAACCTTTGGAGAAACGTTTTTTGGTGAGCATCCGGTTGCGACCGGAAAAGGTATATTCAACGGTTTCACCCTCGTTTTTCTGTCTGAAAATCAGCCGGTCTTTTTTCGATTTCAACTCGGCGTCGGGTGGAGGAACACAATCAAAATAAATCCGGCGTAAATCCTGTCCGACCGCCGCCGCAAATTGATCCCGGTGTTTCTCCAGCGGCGGTGGAACAAAAAGCGCCTCAACCTGAGCCCCGAGACCCTTCAGCTCAAACAGCTTGATGCCTGCCGGGGTCATGCAGGAAAGCGCGTACGAACGATTCGTCGAGTCAATGGACAGATAGCCGAGGCCGGTTAGCTCTTTGCCGAAAAATGAAAAGACCACACTCTCAAGCTGCTCGAACTGCTGAGCCGATATCGACTCAAAATCACGAACTACGGCAGCCGGTTCCAAACCTTGGAAATCGCCCCGGGGTTCGTATTCGAACGGCACGGTGGCACAACCGGCGAGCAACAAACCGAGCAT
>JBBQSL010000036.1:0-24432 GCA_038213895.1 Kiritimatiellales bacterium
TGATAATAAGCATCGGCATACACATTGGAGCCGATTTGAAACTCGTAACTATATCCAACACCGGGAAAATATATGGTGTAGGTTCCTGGAGTCTGGAGCGGTGTAAAATCTAGCCGCCATGTTTCTTCGCCACTGAACGGGATCATAAACGGAGGATCATTCGTATTCGCTATGTTGAACAAATCGGACTCCACCGCTTTGACCAGTTGCGTGGAATATACCGTCGCTCCTGTATCTGCACGGCGGATGTACGCTGCATGGGAAACATTGATATCCAGCGGCATCGCGCCCATGTCGCCCAGATAATTGCCGACATAGGCGATCTTCGTTGCCTCGGGCAGCCAGCCGATCTGATTGATTTTGATCGAGGAGGTTGCCACCGCGTTGGTCAGCGTAAAGGGGATCGCGCTGTTCTGCGGATAATTGCCAGAAATATCCTGCACATGGTTGGAATAAGTGTAGGTTTCTCCATCTGCCAGTGCGTCCGCCAGCTTGACATAAATATAGTGCTTCACCACTGGACTGCTTTGTGAACCGTTAAAATCTGTCACCCACGAACGCAACCCAATGTCCGTAACCGCAACGGGTGTTCCATTGCTGGAAACGGTCACAAAATGATTCGTCGGTTCCCGCAGCGAAATCGGATCAAGCTGATCACCGCTGGTGATTTCCAGATAATTTGAACTCAGCACCTCCAGATTTTCGGAAGTCATTCCGCTCTTGTCTTGAAGCGAAATCCGATCCACATAGAAAGTTTGCGGGAAAGGATACCCGTCTCGCTCGTCCGCCAGAATTTCCAACTTTATATGCCGGATGGTACCGACCGTGTTACTGCCGCCCTGTCGCAGAACATCCACTGGAAGGCTCACTTTTTTGTATGTTTCTGTAATGTTACCAGGGGACGACGTGCCGTTCATGTCGTACAAATACGGGCGGATGTCCACTGGATAGGTCATATCACTAGAATCGGAATAATAGACACGTACACGCAGAATATTGGTATAAACACCGGATGCGGAACGGATATAAAATTCCAGCGTATCGCTGTTTCCAAAGGTGGCGTCTTCAATATCGATTCGTGGATAATAGTGCCAAGAATCCAGAATCAAAAAGCGAAGAGAGTTAGTCCCATTGTAAGCCAATGCAACATCGTTGCTCACCGACACATAACTCAAACTTTGTAGGGAACCGGTGTCTTCATCAAAAATCAGGGTTTCGACTTGGGACATATCACTCTGCGGGTCGGTACCGATCAGATATTCATGCAGATTGTCAAAGTTGTCCCCGTCGGGATCAAGGTGTGCATCGGCGTCTGACAACGGATTCAACCCGTTAGTCACTTCCCAGCCGTCCGGCATGCCGTCGCCGTCCGTATCGCTACTTAACGGATTGGTTTCATACGTCTCGACTTCCTCCCCGTCGTTCAAGCCGTCGCCATCACTGTCTGCATGGGTCGGACTGGTTTTATAGACAATCTGTTCGCGCGCATCCGGCAGGCCGTCGTCGTCGCCGTCAATGTCCATGTTGCCCGCCCTGTAAAACTCGACCGGTTCGGAGCCGGAACTCCATGTCGCCGGGTTGGTGCTGACCGGCGTCAAGTTCTGAACCGCGATGTTCCAGACATTGGAAACCAGATTGCTGCACGAATAGATTTCCACCCGGTTAGTGAATCCTTCTGGTGCAAAAACGGTCAGATTCGTGCCTTCAATGCCCATCCACAAGTCATTGGTATGTTCCGCCGGAACGGACATCGTCATCATGCCGCCTTCGGACGGAAGGCTTTCCGACAGATCGAGAGCCTTTGAGGAAGCCTCTTCCGCCTTAAGAAGATCGCTCCACGCATCGGCTTCCGGTTTCAGTGTAATTTCCCATACAATCCGCCGTGCGGACAATTCCCAGAACAGCTGATCGAGTTTTTCTTCTTCCGTTAACGTGGAAGCGGCATCCTTGCCGCTGGCCAAGAGACTGGAAGCCTCTTCCACAATCTCCGGGGCAGCGAATACCGCTTCCCCTTGGAAATTAGTGCCGTCCGTCGAACTCATCACGATCACTTCGCCGAGCCGGATATCTTCAAAAACCCGAATCGTCAGGGGAAGTTTCAGGTCGTTGGCCAGTTTGCTTTTTTCGGATACATAATAGGTTCCGCCGGACTGGCGCACCTGCCAATGATCAGAAAGAAAAGACCAATCGTTCAATGCGATTTTCTGAACCGTATCTTCTACGAAAAGGGGCAACGGCGGGAGCTCTTCACGTGCGACGTAATAACAATCGACCAGTTCACCCCATGAAGAAATAATCTTCGGTTCAATCACCATCCGGTCAATGGTTTCAACTGTTACTGCGCCCAGCAATAAAAGGGCAATTCCTCATATTCCCGAAAGTATCAGCTTCTTTTTCATTTCGCCCCCTCTTTATTTTTGATCCGGTTTCTGCGCAAAAGCCATGCTCCAACTCCACCCGCGAGAAACAACAGCACTGTCGAAGGTTCAGGGACAACCCCGATCGTGACGCCAGTTGTTGTGAATTCTATTGTATTTAGATTCTCATCACTAATATAGACCCCCCCCCCGAAGAGGTATATGTACCCGTATAGCTCCCTAAATAGGTCGCGGGGTTGATAAACGAGGTGTCCGAATAATTAAAGTCAGGAATATTTAGGTCATAGGCAACGATTGTATCAATCGCCACTCCATTTACGAATAGTCCTATAGTGATGGAATCAGTATGACTTGCCGCCCAACAGAGCAAGCCAGCAGAATCAACTTTAAGCTGTTCGAAAGGGGCTTGATCGTTCGCATTTGCCTTCATATAGGTTCCGACCAGTCCATCTCCGGATACCGAAGACCAAAGCCATGGATCATTGGTGGACGTTGAAAACCACTGGTTTTCTGTTGAACTGAAAACATCGCCCCCGTCCCCGAAACCGTCGCTGCCGGTATATCCGTCATTCACAATCCAATTAAAGGTATAGCTTTCTCCCTGCGTATAACCCATTGCGTTGGTATTCGCGGTTCCGGTAACCGAGACCGAAACGAGCGAAGCGGACGTTTCGAAAACAAAAAAAGAAACAACAAACAGAACGAGTGCCCGACTCGTTCGCGCCAGCAGAAACGCTTGTCTCACACTAGAAAATCCATTCCGAATAATAATTTTTCTGTCCATGATTTTGCCCTTTCCCTGAATTGCGGTCTTCATACCATTTTTTCCGAGGGTTGGAAGGAAAGCTTCCAAGGTTTGGAAAAGGAGTGATCAACTTTTCCAATGCTTGGAAAATTCGGAAGCGGCAGAAGCTCCTCCCGCGACTGAATCCGGACGGGCAGTTTCAGTTCTTTCGCCAGCTCGGATTTATCGGATACATAGAGAGTTCCGCCGGGCTGACGAATTTGCCAGTGATCGGAAAGAAACGACCAATCGTTTGCCGCAATCTGATTAATGATGTTGTCAGTTTGGAGCGGCAACGGCGGCAGTTCCTTCCGCGCAGAATAATAGATGTTCAACAGTTCACTCCATGAAGAAACGGTTCGGGACTGGATTTTGATGTTTTCAACCGTCACGGCTCCCAGCAAAAGAAGTGCAATGCCGCAAACCCCGGAAATAATCAGCTTTTTATTCATTCCACATCCTCTCTGCTTTTAATTCTATTCCTGCGGAAAAGCCATGCTCCAATTCCGCCAATAAAAAACAGCAACACTGTAGCAGGTTCCGGAATCATCACAATACGAAAGCCAGAGTTGCTATATTCACGATCTGGATACCCCCCCCCCCTTGAATCCGAATCTAAGCCTCCAGCACTGGAAAAGTACGAACCACCACGTGATGCATATCTAGATGAGTCATATAAATTTTCCGTCCATTCAAGAATATTGCCCATCATGTCATAGGTTCCATTCTGCTCCTGTGCACCGTAACCGACTTCCCAAGGGCGCTGGTTTGCTGTCGCATAGCCATAGGTAGCATCACGGTAATTCCAGCCTGCGATTGTTCCCCATGTCGGGGTCGTGTCAGTTCCGTTGGCGTAAAGCGACCATTGGTCGTTTATATCGTTGCGCCAGTACGCGGCCTTGTACCATTCGTCTTCCGTCGGCAGGGCATAAACAATGCCGTAGGTTGAAATCGCGGAAATCCGATTGATTCCAAGAAACGTTCCGCTTCCATCAAACGAATAAGCCCCAAGATACGCGTCACCGCTCGTCAGCCAATTGCAGTACATCGCCGCCTCGTACCATCTGATGTATTCCGCTGGGGAATTCACAGTTTGAGAAACATACGTACCGACCCGGCTGTCGTCTGCTATTGCTGTCGAAAATTCCGCGCCTGTCACTTCGTATTGGCTGATTTTGTAGCTGTAGTTTACGCCACCGAATCCAGTCGTATCCGCCGCCACACCCGTCCCACCAATCGTCACAAATCCAGCCTGAGCAAGAGCAGGAAACAAATGAATAACCGCAAAAAACAGAAGAAGACGCAAAAGTGAAGATCGTTTTTGTGAGTTTTCGCGCCTTTTTGTGGCTGAAAAATCCTGGTCTTTTATTAGTTTTCTCTTCATTCCACATCCTCTCTGCTTTTAATTCTATTTCTGCGCAACAGCCATGCACCGATTCCACCCAAACCAAACAGCAGAACAGTCGAGGGTTCGGGAACGGCGGCGATAATTACGCCGGTTGTTGTGAACTCGATGTTATTCCCGCCTTCGTCATCAAGATAGATGCCGCCGCCCGTAGAAGTGTACGTGCCAATATAGCTCCCCAGATACGTTGCGGGGTTAATAAATGCTGCGTCCGAATAATCAAGGCTGGGAATAGTCAAATTGTAAGCAATGACATCATACACTTCGACACCGTTTACCAGCAGTCCCATAGTAGAACTGCTTGGTCTGAAATCGCCCGCCCAAAAACGCAAGCCGTTCCCATCAGTCAGGAGCTGATCGTAGGGGGCAGCGTAATATCCGGACGGTCGGCTGTAGGTTCCAGTGAGGCCGTCACCGGAAACGGAGGTCCAAAGCCATGGGTCAGCAACTAAACGCGAAAACCATTTATTCTTCGTGCTGTCAAACTTGTCATTTTCATCCCCTCCACCAGTACTGCCTGTATACCCGTCATTAACGATCCAAGTAAAGTTATAGCTTTCCCCCTGCGTGTAGCCCATTGCCGTAGTATTCGCGGTCCCGCTAACAGAAACCGAAACCAACGAAGCGGACGCTTCGAAGACACAAAAAAAAGCAATAAACAGAACGAGCACCCCGCACATTCGAGCAAGCAGAAACACTTGTCTCACAATAAAAAATCCATTCCTAATAATAATTTTGCCGTTCATGATTTTTCCTTTTCCCTGAGTTGAGGCCTTCATACCACTTTTCAAAAGGTTGCAAGAGAAATTTACAAGGCTTGGAAAATGTGTGATTAAATTTACTATTGTTTGGAACATCCGGCAACGGCGGCAGTTCCTTCCGCGCAGAATAATAGATGTTCAACAGTTCACTCCATGAAGAAACGGTTCGGGACTGGATTTTGATGTTTTCAACCGTCACGGCTCCCAGCAAAAGAAGCGCAACGCCGCAAACTACGAAATAATCAACTTTTTATTCATTCCACATCCTCTCTGCTTTTAATTCTATTCCTGCGGAAAAGCCACGCGCCTATTCCCCCCAGACCGAACAACAGCACCGTCGCTGGTTCGGGAATCATTACAATTCGAAATCCAAGTGTATCGTGGCCTTGGGTGGCATTCTCTCCCATCCGACCTGTTGAAACCATCCAAGACATATTCTCTAAAGAACCTCCGCGGAGCACCCGATCAGATCCGGTACCCCCTATCCAATCATAGATGCTTTCTGTCCATTCCCAAGCGTTACCCATCATGTCATAGGTTCCGTTCTGTTCCTGAGCACCGGTGCCAACCGGCCACGCCGTGCCGCCATAGGCAAAATTTCCTGAATTCTTATAATTCCAGCCGGTGACCGATCCTTGTGGAGGAAGCACGTCGGCCCCATTGGAGTAGAGCGACCACGGATCGGAAGCATTGCCAGTCCAGTAAGCCGCTTTGTACCATTCATTCTCGGTCGGCAGGGCGTACACTGTTCCGAAGGTTGAAACAGCTGCCGTGCGGTTAACGCCGAGGTATGCGCCGCTTCCATTGAACTGGTAGGCACCGGAATATGCGTTGCCGCTCGTCAGCCAGTTGCAGTACATCGCCGCCTCGTACCAGCTCACGTTCTCTGCCGGAGAGCTGGGTGTTTTCGCAGTACAACTGCCGACTCGGCTGTCCGCAGCAGTTGCCTGATTAAATTCCGCCCCTGTCACTTCGTATTGGCTGATTTTGTAGCTGTAGTTTACGCCACCGAATCCAGTCGTATCCGCCGCCACACCCGTCCCGCCAATCGTCACAAATGATGCGTGTGCGGAGATAGCCAGAGCTATCAGCAGGCTTGCAGGAAAGAGAAGATGTTTCATTTTAAGTTTCCTCCGTCGTCTTCATACCACTTTTTAAAAAGGTTGGAAGAGAAATTTACCAAAAATATAAACTTGTTCACTGTAGTCCCATAAGTTGTTGAAAAAAAAGTGCTGGCTAGCGCTGAGCCCTTATCGAAAGATACAGGTATGAAAACTACAACTAAAGCAGCGGGCAATAGCCTCCCTGTTTTGCGGCAGATTTGAAATCTCGCTCCCCGTCCCATTTTTAATGAGCTGTGTGTCCGGTATGGGTTCGACACGCGGGGTTATTCGGAGTGGAGCCATCTGGTCACGATGCTCTATGCTCATTTGTCGCGCGCCAGTAGTCTCAATGATGTGTGCGACGGGTTGCGCATGCATGCCGCCGGTCTGGCCGGCGTGAAAAGAGCCGTTTCGCCGAGCAAAAACAACCTGAGCAACTGCAATAAAACCCGTAACGCCGATTTCATAGGGTCCTTGTATTGGCAGACGATGGAGTTTCTATGCCGGACGAACGGAGGGTTTGGTTCCAGCAAGTGCCGCAAGGGCTACTTGCGGCGATTCAAAAAAGCCATTCACGCCGTGGACTCAACCACTGTTCAACTCGTGGTAAAGAACCTCGGCTGGGCGAAACACCGTAAAAGAAAGGCGGCGGCGAAAGTCCATATGCGCATCGGCCTTCAGGGTTTTCTGCCGAAGTTTGCCGTCGTGAAAGAGGCCGCCACCCATGACGCGCCCATGGCCTATGAGGTGTGCGCCGGACTTCAATCGAGTGAAATAGTTGTATTTGATAAAGCGTATCTGGATTTTTCGCATTTAGCGCTTCTTGATGCACGGGACATTCACTGGGTTACGCGGGCGAAAGACAACACGCAACTGGAGGTTGTCCGCAAACGGCAGACGAACCATCCGCGCGTGATCGCGGACGAAGAGGTCGTTTTCAATTGAACTTTTTACCCCCAATCGGTTCCGTTTTTTTTCTTTTCCTCGGAGCCCCTCTGACTTCCTCTAACGACCATCGGGAGTGGTTGTGAAAAATATAAGTTAAGTAAATTTCGTATAATCTGGAGTGGAGAGCATGGACCGTAGCGCAGCTCTACGGAGCCCGGTAGGATATTGAGGTTTTCTTCAAAGAAATCAAACAGACCATTCAACTCACTGACTTCCTCGGGAATAACGCCAACGCTGTTCGGTGGCCGATCTGGGCCGGACTTCTGGTTCATCTGCTGATTCGTTTTCTGGCGTGGCGGTCATCTTGGGGCCATGCTTTCTCACGGATTGCCGCAGTCATCCGATCCTCTTTGTGGCAGAGGTGGGATCTGATCGGATTGTTGAAATCCTATGGGACAGCACCCTCGCCCGGCAAAATGAGTCTGCGCATGAAACAGGCTGTTTTCAGAGGATTTATGTAATCCTATGGGACAGCAAAAAGCAGGAACATAATGAAAAGAGGCTTGGCAGGGATTGTTTTGTAAAAAGGGTTTAGGAGATAACGATAAAAAATCCCTTGTTTTTCAAGGGGTAAGGGGTTGTTTTGTCAGCCTCTGGTATTACAGTGAAAATTTATCCTTTATCTTCCATTGAGCATACCGGTTATGGCCTGCGGGTCTCTTGACGAATGAAAAACACCATAGACCGTCACCGCATCCTGCGCGACCAGATAATAAACGCTGTATGGAAACCGCCGCAATAAAGCCCGACGGAAATGGCTATAAATCACCACACACTGCTCTAGAAATTCTGACAGCTCACTGAATGCGGCATAGTCCATCAAGAGAAAATCTTCGCCAAGTCCAGATGAACGACTTTCATACCAGTCACGTGCGGAGGCCAAATCGTCAGCAACTTCAGGAGCATAAAAAATCCACATGTTTATCCCCGCGAATTTACGGCATCTTTAAGCTGCTGTTCAGAAAGCAAAGCAGAAGAATCCGGCTGAACTTTTTTAAACCGCCGATCTAACTCACGCTTGTGACTGTCGGGCACCGGAAGACTGTTTGATTGCGGGCGGATTGAATCCCAAACGTCCTCAAGCCATAGGATTCTCCGCTCTACAGGCATTTTTAAAACACTGTCCATCTCCATTGCGGTCATGACTCACCCCCAGAAATGTTTATACCAAGCCCCAAGGCTCTTGTCAGTCGCCTAATTTGGTTCAACTGGAGATCCCCATTAAAAAGAGCGTCTTTATTTCCAAAAGCAGAAAATCCTGTACATCCTGTAATCCCGTCAAAAGCTTTCCTTTGCGGCTTGGCGCCTTTGCGAGATAAATCGCTACAGATCCAGAAAGTTCTGAAGAAGCTGTTTGCCGTGTTCGGTGAGGATGGATTCAGGATGGAACTGGACGCCGTGTACCGGATACTCGGTGTGCATGAGTCCCATAATTTCACCTTCCGCCGTTTCGGCGGTAATCTTCAGGCACGGCGGCAGGCTTTCACGCTCGACGAGCAGCGAATGATAGCGCGTGGCGTTGAACGGACTGGGCAACCCTTTGAAAACGCTTTCGCCCTGGTGCAGAATCGGTGAAGTTTTTCCATGCATCAGCCGCGCGGCGCGGACGACGTTGCCACCAAACACATCGCCAATCGCCTGATGGCCGAGGCAGACACCGAGCAACGGAAGGCGCGGGCCAAATTCGCGAATGATATCACACGAAATGCCCGCTTCTTTCGGGGAGCACGGCCCAGGACTGACCAGTACCTTTTCCGGCTTAAGCGCGACGGCTTCTGCGATGGTGATTTCATCGTTGCGAAAAATTTTCATCTCCGCGCCCAGCTCGCCGAGGTACTGAACGAGGTTGTAGGTAAACGAGTCGTAGTTATCGATGACCAATATCATTTTAAAATCCTAATTTCTAAATCCTAAATCCGAAACAAATCTGAATCCTAAAACTCCAATGTTTAAAACCTTCTGCCGTTTAATTTTTAAATTTGTTTAGGATTTAGAGTTTCCTCGCGCAGCATGATAATGCTTTGCGAGAGCGAGTGCTTTAAGAACCGCTCCGGCTTTGTTGCGGGTTTCCTGATATTCGGTATCCGGAACAGAATCCGCCACGATACCGCCACCAGCCTGCACATAAGCTTTGTTCTTATCGAGCACGACGGTGCGAATGGTGATGCAGGAGTCGAGGTTGCCGTCGAAACTGAAATAGCCAACCGCTCCGGCGTACGGACCGCGTTTGGTTTTTTCGAGTTCGGCGATGATTTCCATGGCGCGGATTTTCGGCGCGCCACTGACGGTTCCGGCCGGGAATGTGGCTTTCATTACATCGTAGGCATCGTGCTCCGGCGACAACGTGCCGGTAACATCAGAAACGATATGCATGACATGGCTGTAGCGCTCAATGATCATCTGTTCCGGAACACGCACGCTGTTGAATTGGCAGACGCGACCGACATCATTGCGCCCAAGGTCGACCAGCATGACGTGTTCGGCAATTTCCTTAGGATCGGCCAACAGGTCTTTTTCAAGTGCCAGATCTTCGGCTTCGGTTTTTCCGCGCGGACGGGTTCCGGCAATCGGGCGCAACTCGACGCGGCGGTCTTCACAGCGGACGTGAACTTCCGGCGATGAACCGATCACAGCGCTTTCGCCGAGATCTAAACAGAACATATAAGGCGACGGGTTGATAGAGCGCAACGCACGATAGACATCCAGCGAATCAGCGGTGTTTTCGACTTCAAAGCGCTGCGAGAGCACCACCTGTATGATATCGCCGGCGCGGATGTACTCCTTCGCCTTTTCAATCATGGAGCGATATTCCGGAATGGTCATATTCGATTCGGGCACGACCTGTTCGACATCAAGGTGCGCGTCGATCAACACGCGCTGAACCGGTTGTTGCAGTGCTTCGCTCAGCTCATTGATTTCGGCCAGCGCATCGTCATAGGCTTTGTCCGCATCGCCATCAACAAAAGCATTAGCAACCACTTTCATGGTCTGTTTAACACGGTCAAAAATAATAATCGCGTTGGTAACCATCATGACCATATCGGGATTGCCTATGACATCCGTCTTAATCACCGGTACGCGCGGCTCGAAGACGGAAATCATATCATAGCCGAGGAACCCGACCGCCCCGCCGGTAAAACGCGGCAAGGCTGGCTCATGAACCGGCTGATAACGTTGCATAATTTCTTTGAGCACATTTAGTGGGTCGGCATTATGAACTTCGCGATGCTCCGCGCCCTCGGTAATTTCGGTCATCGTGCCGCGCGCACGGAGAATGGCGCGCGGATTGCCGCCGATGAAGGAGTAGCGGCCGATCTTTTCGCCGCCTTCGACGCTTTCGAGCATCCAGGTGTGCGAAGCCTGATCTTTTTCGCGAAGAAATTGACGAACCCGTTCATAGGCGGAAACTGGAGTTTCCTGATCGGCCAGAATTTCTTTCCAGACCGGGATCAGATTCCCCTGCTTTGCCTTTTTATAAAAACTGTCTCTATCGGGTTGCACACTCATAATTTAACCTGTTTCAAAGTGTCTTTGTACCTATAACCGATGCTCCGCGCAAGGCCATTGCATGCCAGCTTGCGACTTTCTTCCAAGGTTGAAAAAAATCCTGTGAAAAAAATCTCACAGCGTCCGCCATTGATCTGCTATAACCGCGGTATGGCATCCGGCAAAACAGGTTTCTCGCTCAAACAGTTTCTGAGCTTTCTCGGCCCAGGATTTCTCGTGACGGTCGGCTTTATTGACCCCGGCAATTGGGCCACCAATATCGAAGGCGGTTCGCGATTTGGCTATCAGTTGCTATGGGTCATCACGCTCAGCACCTTAATGTTGATCGTTGTCCAGCACATGGCCGCCAAACTGGGTATCGCCACGGGTAAATCGCTGGCGGTGAATATCCGCGAACGTTTTCCGGCACCGGTGTCCGCGTTTCTGGGTGTCACCATTTTGATTGCTTGTGTTGCGACGGATGTGGCGGAACTGATCGGCGGGGCCATCGGCTTCAACCTGCTGTTTGGTCTGCCGCTCTGGGCGGGTGCCCTGCTGACGGTGTTTCTGGAAGTCTTCCTGATCGTCAGCCAGCGTTATCATCGGCTTGAAATGATCATTGTCGGTTTTCTGGGCATCATCGCCTGTTGCTATGCCGTTGAGGTGTGGATCGTGAAACCCGACTGGGCAGCACTGGCACCAGCGATGGTGATTCCGCATGTAAACCGGAGCAGTATCTATATTGCAATGGCCATCCTTGGCGCGGTGGTGATGCCGCATAATATTTTCCTGCACTCCAACGTCATCCACAGCCGGAAATGGGGCATCTCGGAAGATGAAAAAAAGGATCTGCTCCGCTACGAAAAGTACGACACGCTGTTCGCGATGATACTAGGCTGGGTGGTCAACTCGGCGATGATCATTGTGGCGGCAGCGGTTTTTTCAAAAAACCAAATGGTTGTAACTAGTATTGAACAGGCTTCGGCAACATTGAAGCCGCTGGCAGGTCCGCTGGCCGGACTGCTCTTTGCCGTAGCGCTGGTTTTTGCCGGCGTCGGCTCCTCCATTACTTCGTCCATGGCTGAAGCCAACGTCATCACCGGATTTCTCGGTAAGCCGGAAGATCCGCGAAGCCTACTCTACCGTATCGCCGTTTTCGTTACGGCCATTCCATCTTTCATCATCATCCTGCTCAGCATGGACACCTTTAAGATTCTGATCTTCAGTCAGGTGGTACTGAGCATCCAGCTACCATTCACGCTGATTCCGTTGCTCATTCTCTGCCGCAGCCGCAACGTGATGGGCGGATTCCGTAGCGGGCCGGGTGAATTCATTGCGGCAGGTGTCATCTCCGCTATAGTCATCGCGTTGAACCTCTATCTGCTCTACTCAACCCTCGCCGGAGGAAACTGATATGCAAGTGTATAAAAAAATTCTCGTCACCATTGACGGCTCGCCGATCGATGACGCCATTATTAAGCACGTTATTCCGCTGGCTGTTCAAAACCGTGCTAAAGTCTGTCTGCTACACGTCGTACACGCCCACACGCTCGATCAGCGCCGCGCTCTACGGGAACAGGCCGAACCCAATCTGGAAAAGCACTGTAAAGAACTGAGGGCGCAGGATATTGAAGCCTACAAAATCATCCGCGACGGCGAGCCGGATGAGCAGATCATCAGTGAAATTGAAAATGGAGACTACGATCTGGTGGCCATGGCTACACACGGCCATAAATTTTTTGGTGACATCCTATTTGGTAGTGTCTCCGAAAGCCTCAAACATAAAATCAATATTCCTCTTCTGCTTCTTAAGCCGTGACAGTGCTTTTATCGCTAGAGTTTTTTAAGAAAAGGTGTAGCCCAGACTGCAAGCCCTCCGGAATACCGTATAGTCTCGCCCTACAATTTTCTTTTAGGACGTTCCTCTCGAAGAGGGGGCGTAAATGGATACAGAATTATTTAAAACGCTCTTGAAAACAATCTGATCACGGATCCAGTCTTATCCGGTAGAATGTGGGACCAGTCTGATTAACCGTTCCGGTGTAGCTATTTAGCGGTGGTGTCGCCATGCTGTTGCTGACCAGTGTACTCCAGCCACCCGTGAGGTTGGTGGCCGATAGAACGGAGTAGAACCGGTATGGTACACTGCTCCATTTGATCAGCACATTAGAACCTCCGGTCATCTGCGGCACGTTGACGGCAAACACAGAGGTTTTATTGGTCGGATTGGTACCCGCCATGTATTCCGCATAATTGGACGCACCGTCACCATCCGGATCGGCGGCGGCATCGGTGATGCCATATTGCGACTGCCAGCTGTTCGGAATGCCGTTGTTGCTGCTATCGATGAAGACCAGCGTTAGAGAAACTGTGGCCGTATTGCCGGTGGCCATACCGTCGGTTGCATTGAAGGCAAATGAGTCAGAACCGCTCATTCCTCTGACCGGCACATAAGTCAACGATGGCGGAACCCCCAGCAAATGCCCGGTCGCAGGCTGCGAAAGAAGGCTGTAGGTTATGGCATTGGTTTCCGCATCGATTGCAACCAGCGTGATCGACACCGGATTTCCATCGATGGCGGAAACGCTTTGACTTTGTGAAACCGGCGCGTCATTCACCGGCGTTACCGTGATGGAAACGGTGGCGGGCGTGCTGATTAACGACGCATCGCTTGCCGTAAAGGTGAAACTGTCCGTGCCGTAATAATTCGTTGCCGGCGAATATGTCACGTTCGGCGCAGAGCCGCTAATTGTGCCGTGCGCAGGCGAAGCCGCTATGGCATACGTCAAAGGGTTACTTTCGGCATCGGTTGCAGTCAGGGTGATCGCTTTGGCGGTGTCTTCAATATTAGTCACACTCTGCGCCTGAGCAACCGGCGCAGTATTGGGTGGTGCAGGAGGTGCATAGGCGATGGATATGTTTTTGAAATAGGTATTCCCCGCAGCTGTTCGCGTTCCAGCCGTACTGTCCTTCACAAAGTTGAAGGAATATGCCTGTCTGGACCCGTCCGCACACTCTAGTTTAATTATGTAGGTTCCGTCGGGAACAACATTTCCAGCTTTGTCTCTCAGGTTCCAAGTTGCAGTCATTGGGGCTGGTGAAAAATGATTCGCACGAGTAGCGCCCATGTAAGCATCCGCATCAGCAGCACCTGCAACGGCATACCATGTAGTCAAAGAAGTTTTGCGCGTATTTCCATATCTAATAAGTGTTTTTACAAAAGTTCCATCACTTTTAGTCACCCACGCAGCCACACAATTTTTCTGTGCATAGGATCCACCCGGTGCAGCCGTATTAAAATTCATGCTGAATTCCACAGAAAACGCCTGAATTGAAACCAACATTCCAGCTAATAGTATTACCATAATTTTAGTCATATTTTACCTCCTAATAAACCATTTATTAAAATTTGGGACATTAAATTAGATTCAGAACCAAGCCGTCTGTTCAAAAGAAAATCGAAATATCGAATCCAAAAAGATCTAACCGGTTACGAGTATACCCACCGGTAAAGGATGAATTAAAACTGCCATTCGCTGTGTTACTAAGATAAATACTGTAAGCATGGGTATGGGTGTTATAACGCCAGCCCGCCGCTAGCGAGGGGCCGTTGCCCGTGTCGTATCCGTTAACAGGAAATGCCGCTTCACCAAATAGCTGCTGACTCTTGGTCAACGCAAAACTCAGGCTGACCGGAATTGCCATGGTTTGATTCTGCGGCCGATCAAGCGGAGCCCCTGTCACTACATCAAGTTCTGGCGATTCATTTAGATAAACCTTTGTATGTGCTCGATCGGAGTCATCACTGTAGGCACCCTGAAATGCGGAAAGTGAAGTATAGAGTAGCCCGCTACCGACACGAAACCGCCAGAATGATTTTTCAGCCATTAGAGCGGCATTTCCGGCCCACTTACCGGCTTCTTGATCCTGCCAGAAATAGGTTCCGCCTACGGAAGCCGACATATCAATAAACTGTTTATTTTCATCGAGAAATTTGTATTTGGTCATCACATCCCAAAGATCGAAAGAATGCGTTTGTATATCATCCGGATACCGTTTAATCGGCTCGAAATCCCGCCCGTTGGAGCGTTGCACCAGCACATCCCAGTTTTTGGTAATACCATAACCAAAAAGAATACCCACTTTGACGCCGGATTCGAGGCCAAGCAGGTCATTAAACGGATCTCCTTTTCCCCCGGTTGCAAAGGTCTGATTCTGGGATGTATGCGAAAATCTTGCATACACATCGCCCTTTGGAATCGTGGCGGTTTTTGGGAACAACACGCCAATCGGCGTACGTCGCATATTTTCGGTCCACTCGTAGGTTCCTTCTGGAAGCACTTCAGCCACTTCCTGTCCTTTCACCCCTTTGCCATCCGTAGCCACAAAGAGCTGTTCTTCCAGTTCGCTGATTTTGCTCTTGGAGGTTTTAAGTTCCTGTTCCAGCCGGGCGGTGTCGCCACTGGCCACAGCCGGAAGCATGCTCCCAGCTTTTAACTTTTCCATCTGCACAATCTGAGCACCCTGCTCCGCCACTTTGGCCTGAGACAAAGCGAGTTCCTGTTTGACCTTATTAAGCTCCTGTTGCAACTGAGCAACCGCATCGACCGGCGCTTCGGCTTGAACCCGAACCGCCACAAGAGCCCCCGCAAGGATGCCGACGAAAATTATTTTCTGTGAAATTGTTTTTATAAGCATGATTTTTCTCCCGCTGATTATTTTGCCGCATCCTTAACCGCAATTTCTACAAACTGCACATAACCCGCATCTTCGTGTTTCCCGCCAGCGTAGCCTTTCGGCAGTGGAATCTTGAATCCGCGGTAGTGGTTGCCTTTATCTTTGCGGGATTCAATGCGCAGAACATAAGAACCATCCAGCAGATCCCGAGTTCCAATTTGTGCGGACATACTGAAGGTGCCGGTTTTATTCCAACGAATGGTTGCGCCGCTGACGGCGTCAACGTCGGCCGGTTTTTCTTTCGACCGGGATTTAAACAACCAGCCAAGCATGTCCTTGTAGTATTCTTTTTTCTTCGAAAACATGTGCAGGGTCTGGACAAACTCTCCAGAATCATTTTCCAGCCAAAGCACGATCATCGGATCATCGCCGGTACCGTTGCGTACCGAAAAAGTCATATCTAGTGTTTTACCGGAACTGTCCGCATAAACAGTGGCGGCCAGCGGCAACACCGTAAACACCAGCAGCATCAGATACATTTTCAAGCTTCTTTTCATTTCAGACCCTTTCACTTAACGGTTCATTATCATCACTGCTGTTATTGTAATCGAAAACCCGACCAGAATCAAGGCTACAGTTCGCATAACTGGATTGCGCGACTGGACACCCATCACGACCCCAGTCAACGTCGCAACAACCATAAAAAGACCGGTCAAATCAATTAAAACCCGTTGCACCGGCCCGCTTTTCTTGCCGCGATGCAACTGAACCAGTGCCGCCGCCCAGCGGTTTTTGTCCTGCCGAATTTCATAACGCGCCTGTATTTTGTCCACTGTGACCGACGTGTTTACCCAAACCGATTCAACGGTGAAAACCAGTTGATTGTCGGCCTCTTCAATCGAACCTTCGTCCAGTCGACCCGGATACCGTTTTGCCAGCACTTCCGCCAGTCGGCGTGCATTTGGTTCGCCGGAAATTACAGGTAGCGGATGGCTTTCCAAAATTTCATAGCTCCGATCGGTCAAGTTGAGTTTGACGTTGAAACGGTTTTTCGCCGCATCCTCGAACTGTGCGGAGGCCGAGTCGTCCTGCGAGACAAAGTCAATCAGCGCAACACCAGTCGGCAGTTTCGCTTTAAGATAACCAGCCAATTCATCATTCGCTATTTTCACGTTTTCCGGAACTATCTGCCGGATTCCAGCGTTGAACAGCGCCGGACGGCTGGCCAGAAAACCACTGAATCCGAAAAACAGGAAAAGGACACTCATCGCTAGCGAAGCGTAGACGTGAACATTTCGCACCGATGTGCGCCACAGCATGCCCGCCTCGCTAAGTCCTGCTCCCGCGCCACCATTGAAACTTTCCTTAAAAAACAATTTCGACGAATGCCGTTTCTTTTTCAGGATGTCCCGTAGCCCGTTCATCATAGGATCGCTGCCGCAGGTATAAATTTCTGTATCCGGAGTCAGCGGATAGTTAATAAAATGTTCCGTAACCCGCCCTCGCAGTCCGGTCCAATCGTCATCAGCAAAATCGAGACAGGTATGTACGTCCAGATTCGGAATTTTCGCCATCCGGTCGAGATAAAACAAGTCGCGCTCTTTCCGTTGACCGAAATAAAGCGTCTTCTTAACGTCCGGACAGCTTTCCATCATGGCGACCAGCGGGGCCAGTCCGGTGCCGGTGCCGACAAATACTTTTGGCCGGCTAGTCAGTTGCAGGCAAAAGTCGCCCTTCGGTTCAGTCACTTCCACTTCGTTACCGACTTCATAATTAGAGAAGAAAGAACTACCGCGACCGCCCTGAACCAAGGTAACGCATAACGTAATGATTCCGTCTTTCAGCTCAACGACGGAATAGGCGCGATTAAAAAACCCAATATCATCTTTAAACCGCACCGTTACATACTGCCCCGGTTTGAATTCCTTCAGAGCCGTCTGCAGACGGACTTCCATCACCGTAGCCGAAAGCTGTTTCTTTTCTAAAATCAGCGCCTTGAACCACGCAATCTGTAGCGTTGGATCGTCGCCTTCCATCTCAATCGCCTGCACTGGACAGGAATAATAGGCGTTGAGCAGCCGCTCCCGATGCTTTTCATAGTCGCGCCCCACCGCTTCCGCGTGAACTGTATACGTTAGTCGAAAAATCCCTTTGCAGGTTCGTTCACAATTTCCGCAACCGATGCAGTTGTGATTACATTTGACGCTGTATATCATTTAAATATCTCCCATCCGGGGCTTGTAACTTCTTTGATCTGCCCGTTTTCACGGATCAAAAACATCGCTTCGCCGCCGAACTGTTTGACAATTCTAAATGTTTTTTCAGACCCCAGCAGTACACCGGTCGTCGAGAGCGTATCGGCCAGCCAGTTTTTTCCAGTCTCTGGGAAGGCAATACTAACCGACACGATTTGCGTTCCGGCCGGACGCCCCGTGCGCGGATCCAAAATGTGATAGAACTTCTGACCATTTATCATGATCGGGTTTTCATAGTTTCCACTGGTTGATGCCGACAACCCCTTCCCCGGATCCTGAATCACACACCACGTTCCATCCCGTATTTCTGGATTCTGAACGGCAATCCTAAACGATCTGTTTTTCTGGGACAACCCAAACGCCGCAGTTTCCCCTCCTATCTGAACCAATGCATTTTGCGCTCCGCCTTCTTTCAGCATGACAACGACGTGGTCAGCAATGATTCCTTTAATAATTCCGCCAAAATCAAAATTCATACCTGATTTGGAAATCATCAGCCGATTTCCATCCTGCGTAATTTTCATTCCGCAAAGTTCTCTCGCTGCAACGATTTCTGCATCGGACGGCAGAACACCCTGCTTTTCGGCCTGCCGCCAAAGACGACGTAATGGCGCACAGCTGACATCAAAAACCCCTTCGCTTAACTGCCAGGCGGTGAGGGCTTTTTGAAAGGCCTCCGCCAGCATCGGAGACAGCATCACCTCGCCAGCGGCATTCCGTCTGTTAATGGCGGCAATCTCGCTTCCGACTTTGTAATCATTAAAAACGTCATCGATTCTTTCAATGTATGCCCAAACACGTTCATTCAGCTGAGTGTCTTCCGGATAATAACGCACCTGTACCGGCATTCCGTAATAAAGATCACGAACTTCCTGATACCAGCCCGTCGCAGGTTCTGCCGCAACACTGCACATGCTGTCACAAAAAAGAACCAGTAAAACTCCGATAAAAATGACTTTCCTTAGCCGCATAATCGAAACTTTCCTACCAATTTTTATCTATATCCTACCATTTAACTAATGTATGTCACGCTAGAATTTAAGATATATGATAATTATAATCACATTAGCATTGCCCGTGCCGATAAAAACAAATCACCCAAAACGGCTTATGTCCAACTAAACTAGAGCAGGTACGGTTGAAATGTCGTATTTTGTGATTTTGTAGGACGGGCTTCTCTGTATTCAGAGAGCCTGTTCCCATAACACGCCCCCGAGTACGGGAAGCGTGTCCTACAAGCGAGTCGAACGAAGCTTCTTCGTTAAATGCTCTAAACGAATGGATTCACATTCTCAACCGTGCGAGTAATCACAAGACACCCTCGGCAGGCGACAGCTAAAGAGAGTGGCAATGTTTTAAAACCCCACTATACTCCGCCGCCATGAACTTGATTGGCTCCATTGAAAACCTGCGTGTCGAAAGCATTAAACCGCTCCTTACGCCGCGCAGCTTAAAAAAATATCTGCCGTTGTCCGATGCGGCGCTGACAACCGTCGCTCACGGACGTGAAGACGTCCGCGCCGTACTGGAACACCGCGACCCGCGTTTTCTGGTCATCACGGGGCCATGCTCCATACATGACCCCGCCGCCGCGCTGGATTATGCCCATCGGCTTGTCGCGCTCCGCGAACAGGTGAAAAACCGTTATCTGATTATCCTGCGCGTCTATTTCGAAAAACCGCGCACCAGCGTCGGCTGGAAAGGGTTCATTAACGACCCGCATCTCGACGACTCTTGCGATATGGAGTGCGTCCTGCGCGCCGCACGAAAACTGATTCTCGACATTACTGAGCTCGGCCTGCCGATTGCCACCGAATTTCTAGATCCAATCATTCCACAATACACCGCCGACCTCGTCAGCTGGGCCGCCATCGGTGCACGTACGATTGAGTCACAGACGCACCGCGAAATGACCAGCGGACTCTCCATGCCGGTCGGACTGAAAAACGCGACCAACGGAAGCGTGCAAAGTGCCGTGGATGCCCTGCTCGCCTGTCGATCCCCGCACAGTTTCCTCGGAATTGATCAGGATGGACTCAGCAGTATTGTTAAAACACGCGGCAATCCCGATATCCACCTCGTCCTGCGCGGTGGCGGCGGAAAAACCAATTATCACACAGCTGAAGTCACGGCGGCGGCCGAAAAATTACGCGCTGCCGGACTGCCGGAACGGATCATGGTGGACTGCTCACACGCCAACTCAGGTAAAATTCCAGCACGGCAAGCTGCTGTCTGGGAAGAACTGCTCGAACAGCGAAACCAGCCCGACTGTCCAGTAATCGGAGCCATGCTCGAAAGCTTCATCGAAGAAGGAACTCAACCAATCAGCGCAAACCTGAAATACGGGCAGTCCATCACGGACGCCTGCATGGACTGGAACACGACGGTAAACCTGCTGGAAAAGTAACGGGTGGAGTCAGCGCCCGTATTTTGATGCGACTTCCATCAATTCACGACTCCGACGTTCCAAACTATCCGCACATTTAATGATTTCGTTTTTACAATAACGAACTTCAAATCCCTGCGCCTGCTCGCGAAACTCATTCGCCAACCGCAGAGATGCTTCACTTAAGGCCTTAAACCATCGTCCATACGCTCGTTCGAAAGATTCTTTACATCCGGCTTTAATGTAATATCGCCCGCTTTCAGAATCGGTAGAACCATATTCGTACAAATCCCGATTATAATTCCTCACCCACCCCCGTTCGAAAAGGCTCTCATTTTCAGCATGGATTAGATTGCAGCTGAAGACTTCAGCAATTGACTCACCAAAACGGTCATAGCGATCATCCAATTCTTTATAAAGTTTAGCTTCTTTAGAAAAAAGATCAAAATCGACATCTTGCCATTCAGCATCTTTGAGCGGAATCGCAAATCGCCGAGATTCCAAGTACCGGGTGCCCCGCCGGGTTTTAATTTTTTCAGCTAATCGCTCGCGCTCCGCCGCTGACACCGTACCGGAAAGCTCGGCGGCAATTTTGACACTCGGAACCGTAACGGTAAATGTTGAAACACCAATCACCTCGTTGCTTTTATTAATAACGGGCCCGCCACTGTTCCCCGGGATAATTTCGCAAGTCACCTCAATCTGACCGCGACCTTTTCCCACCACCTTACCTTCGCTTTTCGTAATCACACCAAGACCGTCGCTGTTCCCATAAGCAAAGACGACTTCATCAAATACGCTGGTAGCAGCCAGCTTGAATCCATCTTGCTCTTCAGTTTTAAACCGAATGGCATCACGGTTTGCCGCCACTTGAATACTTTTTGGAAATAAAAAAATACGCGTGGTGTCATTCATTCCGACAAACCGGATTTTTTCTGCAGCCCGTACAACATGATAGTTGCTGACCATCCACACGCCTTCAGAATCGTTTAAAAGAAAACCCGAACCGTTTTCACGTCCATCCTGTTGAACGGTAAATAAAAGATCTTCAAATGACGCTCCATACGCCGTAAACAGCGCGGACAAGGCCAGCCCTACGCACCATTTTTTACACCGTTGAAAATACTTTTTCATCATCGAATATCTGCACTGGAAGGTGCCACATTGGCCCATTCGACATCGGGAACTCCGGCGCTTTTATACTCGCGGGTTAACCTTTGTCCATAAGGAGTAAACCGATGGACTTTAACCCAGATACCGCCCATACGGCCTTCACTCTGCTGATTACAATCGGATGGAATGACGATATAATATTCAGTATTAGCCGTACTAACGGTAGTCTGTTTCGCCGTAACCGCTTGTGGAAGTTTTATTTCGATCTCTTTCCGTTCACCGGGAGCCAGCGATTTGAGCTGAATAAATCCTGAATACCGATAATTTTCGGGGAAATCCTTCGGCCGCTTCATAATCTTTTGCTCAGCAAATGACTGATGTTCTATCACTAGATTTTCCAATGGGAAACTGCCTTTATTCTCGATTATTATCTTCCGAAAAACTTCTTTTGCAGTACCAACAACAAAATTGCCCGTTACTTTTTCTCCTGTGGATTCAACCATTCCCGAACGCTTTTCTTTCTCGAAACTCGAACCTTCACCCTGAGAATCTTCCGATGAGATGACTAAATCGCTGGACGACTCAAACTGTTCATCTTCAAGCGCCTCAATGATAAATTTTTGATCTGCTTCACACAAATCAGCTAATGCGACAGTGGTGGACTTGCCGTCCTTCTTTACCTCAATGGCTTTATCAACAGGTTTATAGGTTAAAAATGAAACTGAGAGAATAGCGCCGTCCTGTGCGGTCACATCAAAATATTTCTTTTTTACACTGACCTTATCCGCTGTCGCCTCAAAAAACTCAATGAGGTTGACCGCGTAATTATTCTGAGCTGTATCATACCCGCTTATCAGACGACGCGTCGAAAAGAGCAACCCGCCCTGTTTGCCCAAAATTCCATAAACTGTTTGAATGTGCTTCGCAGAAAGCTCCAATAATTTTTCCTGAGCATTAGCATCACCCTTTATGGCCGCAATTTGTAACGCCGAAAAATCAGCCGCTTTGTTCACTGGGTACTGAGACTTTGCTGCCTTTTGATTGCGTTGAACAATTGAATCTATGTTCTCGGCAGATGCCAGCGACACTAACAACAAAAAGGATAACAAAAGCTCAATTTTCATTTTATTTTTTTGTCACAGGCCTAACTCTTTATCAAGCAATTAATTGACACATTAAAGTAGTGTGAAAAATTACTGGAAGGTTACGCTAAATTTAAAATTAAAAATTAAATGCGTCTCTTGAGTTGAGCCATGCGGCGACAAGCCTCATCAATCCGCGACTCCGGTACACGCCCAGCACGAACCAACCCAGCAATAATCTGAACCGTTTTGGGCACTAGATCGGGATCGTACGTTTCGTTGTTAGCAATCAGAAGCAGATCCGCTCCGGCGTTCAGACTGTATTCGAGCGCCGTTTCAAAACCATAGTGATCCGCAATGGCCTTCATACCCAGATCGTCGGTCATTACGACTCCGTCATATCCAATCTCATTCCGTAACAGACCGGTAATAATGCGTTTTGAAAGCGTGGCCGGCAGATCTGGATCAAGATTCCGCTGGAAAATATGGGCGGTCATCACCACATCGGTCTCTTTGCAAAGTTGCCGGTAAGGTTCCAACTCGGCTGCTTGCCATGTCGCCGTTACATCGGTCATGTGCTTATGCGAATCCGCTGTTGAACTGCCATGGCCGGGAAAATGTTTAAGGGTACACCATACGCCTTGATCATGATGCGCACGAATAACCTGATCGGCATGACAAATAGTTTTTTTCGGATCAGGAGAAAAAGTGCGCTCTTTTTTGACAATGAAGTTTTCCGGGTTAACGGCTAAATCCACCACTGGCGCGAGGTTCAAATTAATTCCGGCGGCTTTCAGCGCGGCCGCCAGTTGCTGCATCTGACGATAAGTGAAGTCCAGATCATTACGCTCGCCCAATTGTTGCTGCGAAAGTGTAGGAGGAAATCCATAAGCCGGTTTGAGCCGATTGACCAAGCCGCCCTCCTGATCAATCGCGATCAACAAAGGACTTTTTGCATAAGACTGGAGCGCTCCTGTCAGTTGCGCGAGCTGTTCCGGCGACTGGATATTCCGCTCGTTTGTTTTCAGCTGAAGATCGGCATCAAACAGAATCACGCCGCCCAGATTATATTCGAGAATATCCCGAATGACTGGGCTGTTTCGGTCAACGGACATTCCTCGGAACCCGACCACAAGAATCCCGCCGATCTTCTGCTCAAGCGACGGCAAAGCAAAACAGGAAGAAGTCACAACGAGTGATAAAACAAACAGATCCTTTACTTTAAAATTCATGTCGCATTCTTCTCATACGGCGCAATATGAATCAACTCCAAGCATCTGCCGTTGTGCAAAACATTGTCAACGCGACCATTTCAGCTAAGATGCGTGCCTTATAAAGGAGCTGATTTCATGAACCGTTTGCCAGCCGAATGGGAACCTCAAGATGCCGTGCTGATCTGCTGGCCGCACAAAAACACGGACTGGGCACCGTATCTTGCGGAAGCCGAAGCGGTTTTTGCCCATATTGCCAAGTCCGTAACGCGCTTTGAAAAACTGATCGTCGTCGTGCACGACGAAGTCGCGGTCCGAGCCAAACTGAAACAACGCGGTATTTGCATGGAGCGCGTTGCGCTTTACCGGATTGAATCCAACGATACCTGGGCACGCGATTTCGGACCAATTACCATCTACGAAAACGGCAAACCGATTCTACTCGATTTTACCTTTACCGGTTGGGGCGGAAAATTTGAAGCCGAACTCGACAATCAAATTACCGCCAAACTGCACAAACTCAGCGCATTCGGCAACACGCCGTTACGAACCGTCAATCTGATTCTTGAAGGAGGCAGCATTGAAAGCGACGGCTCCGGCACGCTCCTCACCACGACCAAATGCCTACTGAATCCCAATCGCAACGCAGAACTGAATAAAGATCAGGTCGAAAAAATATTAGCAGAAGAATTCGCCGTCAAAAATTACCATTGGCTGAAAAACGGCTGGCTGGCCGGCGACGATACCAACGCGCATATCGACACCCTCGCCCGCCTCTGTCCGGACAACACCATTCTTTATGTCAAATGCGATGATCCGGCGGACGAGCATTTCCCCGCGCTC
>JBBQSL010000037.1:0-23258 GCA_038213895.1 Kiritimatiellales bacterium
CTTCGATTCATCCCAACTGACTCGGTCAATCCATTGCGGTGAAACCAAGACGTGTTTTCCGGGCCACCAGTTCTTCGTATCCACGACCAGATATCGGATCGCCCACGTCTCATCGTCGATGATGAAATCCTCGACGTGGCCGATCTCTCCATCCAACGCCTGAATGTGATGACCGGTCACATCGCCAGTGCTGCGCAAGTTGGGATCCCAAGATTCCTCACGGCGACTCGCGTCCTTCCGTGATGCCTCCCCATCGCGCACCATAATGGGTGTAACGCCCCACATGAACGCACCGTCCCAATACACCGGCCAGTCGTAATAGCCGTAATACCCTATCTCGTACTGGCGGGAGACCGGTTCATCGCTAGCCAGCGATGGGCTTTCTTCGATCTGCTTTTTCGTTAAGTTCACCGGCAGAACGAGATCCGCCTCAATCACGGGTTTCAAGGCATAAGGGGAAATTAAAACCCGCCTGCCGCTCAACCAGCCGCCCGTATCAGCGACGAGGTAGCGCACCGTCCAATACTTGTCACCGAAGTAAAACTCCCTGACTTTGCCGATGTCACCATCCCGCGCACGAAGTTTTAAATTTTTAAACTCTTTGGCTTGTCTTAACATAATGATGTCCTTTCTTTTCTTTCTGTTTCTCCGCACTCTACGCTCACCAGCACATCCACAATGCCAGTCTATCACAAACGGGTGTATCGCCTGCTCATTTGCACGATTCCCCTATGCGCTTAGCTTAACCGCGACAGCAGTGCTCCAACGATCATTCCAATGACGGTGCTCACCCAGGGGTTAGAGGTGAGGGGGCAGGCTCCGCTGGCGCAACCAACGAAACGATATAGCGCGAAGCCGATTAGCCCTCCGATGACCGTGCCAAGGATGAATCGAATAAGCATAACGCAGACTCCTTCTTTTCTTTAGTCGGCAACATCTTTGACTTTAGGTCTATTTTATAAAACGCGCCGACCCTGAATGACCCTGACCAGCACAAGCACAATGGCAATCACCAGCAGGAGATGAATAAACCCTCCCAGAGTCGTACTGGTCATCAGACCCAGCGCCCACATAACCAATAATATTACTGCGACTGTACCCAACATATGATCCTCCTTTTGTTGAACATTTTCTTCCACTGGGAACAGGCTACTCTGGACGGCCTTTTTCAGCCATGGGGTGTAACCCTACCGATAGGGGAATGGAATGTTGGAATAGTGGAATGAGGGAGAAAGAAGATTATGAATTGTAGAAGGTGGAATGTGGAATGTGGAAAGAGAAGGAAGGAGGAGATGGCGGTTCTCCGGTCTTCCCGATTCCAACGAACGGTATACCGTGCAACGGTAGATGCAGCCGTCTCCGGCAAGGTATGTAGTCCCGCCTTCAGGCGGCATAACCTGCTCCGGCTAAAGCCGGTACTACATGCCTCTAAAAGGAAAATGGACTGATCCCAATTGCGGGTGAAGACCGGTATTTATTCATCTGGGTAGGGACTGCTTGCCGAGCCGTCCGCACTCACGCCAAGCCTACTTAGCAGGAGAGCCATTCCACCGTGCAACGCGCCCAGCGTTCGCTCCCTACCCTTTGACTTTTTACCGAATAGTATGCGTGGCGTTTTAGAATTCGCGGAGCCCAGCACGCCTTCGTCTCTGTTTCGGCTAAACCTCTTCGGTTACTCGATCTTTCCAATTATTTCGTTGGTTTTCAGAAGCGGCACCCGACATACAGGCTGAATTCACCGCCGCTAAGATCGTACTTTACTTTGTCGGAACCAACGCGCACGTGGGGATCACTGACGAGTTCTTCCCAGCCGAGGCTGACTCCCGCGTACCAGCGTTCGCTGACGCGATAGTCTGCACCGGCTACGATAAGAGCACCCGGTATAACGGTCGTTTTATGTTTTGTGTCCGTGCGCGAAGCTACCCGATGCCGCTGCCCCGATCTATCAGTGAACGTGACGGTTTCCGTCCGTTCCACATCCATATCGACAAATTCCAAAACGATTTGCGGTGACACATATACGTCCAGCCGCTCTGTAACCGATTTAACAAACTCGATCCCGAGATCACCACGTACGTGCCACATTTTGCTCTTGATATCAACATGGTCAACAAGCGAACCATGGTAAGCCGCATTCAACCCCGAGGCTTCTGGTGTCACAGGAATAAGCGCTCCGGGGCCTGCCACCGTCCCCGAGTAGGGAAAATTTAAAGGAGGCAATGACCCACCGCCACTCGTCCCATAATAGTCCAAATAGGTATAGCTCTCCGTCACACCGTACATGTCCTGTCCAACGGCACGACGAGAGTGCTGAGTGAGCTCCGGAAACCAAGCCAAGCCAACCACTAGATTCAGGTCGAGAACCGTTTTGGCGTTGGCCTCATTCGCCGCGTTTCCAGCATCGATCCAGGAATGCAGCAGACGCCGTGCCTTAACTTCGACGCCGTTCGATTCATAATCGTCGTCCGAGCTACCGCCTTTGATATTATGGGTTCCGCTGGAACGCTCTCCTCGGTCGATATGATAGTTAAGAGTTGGGTGAGCTCCTCCGTCATAGTTGTACTGGTCGGCACCGGCACCCCAGTTCCAGGTTTGGCCGTAACGTTCCGGATTGGGTCCGGAGAGCAGGCCCGTGTCACCGGTCCAGATGTCCGGATGCACGTAGCCGTCGTCGAAGTTGCGCGGAATGAACGCCCCGTTATCGGGATACGTGAGCCCAACGCCTGACAGCAGGCTGCGGGAGCCGGATAATGAGGGCGCTGGACCACTCACCGACATGCCGCGCCCAAATTGGTGAACCCATCCGGCCTGTACCTTCCATTTTTTCGCGCCGGGATCTTGCGGCTCTTGACCATACCCGGTTAAGACCAATGTCAGAGCTAGAATTGCCACTATATTCACTTGTATCGATTTCATATCAAAGCTCCTTACTTAATTCTCACTTCAACTCGGTAAAATATCGCGCCAACTCCATCGGTGCTTATCGACTGTCTATTCGTCTCCGAATACGTGGTTGCCGCGCCAGCGCCGACCATGTTGCTCCCCACTACGGTGTATTCTTGACTCAGGTTCGTGGTCGACAACACCGTGTATATGCGATCCGGGTGTCCATCCCATGTCACGCCGTTACCCGAGCCGGGTGCCCGCCTGATGGTAAAGACCGATCCGGAATCATCAGGATCTGTAGCGGCGACATACTCATCTCCATTTTTCATGCCGTCGCCGTCGCTGTCCGCATTTGCATCAGAAGGGTTGTTTTCATTGAGCACACGCGAGTGCAGTTTCTCCCACGCATCTGGGATGCCGTCGCCATCGGTATCCGCCGTGTTCGCATCCGGTATCAGCGAATTGCTGCCGGGTGGATCAGCCCACACCGCCATGATCAATCCAGTCGGCGTACGCCGGCCCATCAACGGGATATTTGTAACGGTGACCGATTCGCCGGGGTCAAGAGCCAGGTCGCCGTTGCCGATCATCGGCAACTGATTGGTGACGGCCGCACTGATGTCGACGTAATCGAAGGTTGTATTGGTATCCACTCCGGTTGGATGAAGCAACCAGTGATAATCAGTTTTTTCGACTTCGAACCAGATCGGAGCCAATAGAACTTTTCGCGAGTGGGTGTTGCTGATTTTCACCGTTCCCAGGAAGTATCCCAAGCGCGGGTCGAACAGCCAAGTGACCGTCATGTCAATCTCCGCTGTCACGTCCACAAAGACAGGGGTAAAGATGGCCACGACGTCTTTGGCTTCCGTCATGGTCACGGCTAGCGGAACACTGCTACCCTGAGTGACACCGTTTACTTCCCAATGATCGAAGACATACCCGAAGTCTGGCTCCGGAGTGGGCGCGTAAACAAAGCCAGCAGGTTTCCAACCCGCCGTGACATTGGTAATCGACCCGTGCACTGCGGTCAGGGACAGATAGTAGTTGGTGGTCCAGAGCCACGTCAGCACGGCGTTGTTGGTCTGAACCATCGTCATCGAGTTGGTGAGGCCCGACACCGGACCATTTCCAATCATGCTCCAGCCGGCGTTGACGTATTGCGTGCCGCCGAGCGTTTCAGTTCCGGTGATGCTATTCGTCAGCAGGCTACCGTAGGTGTTGGTGTAAACTCCCACCGGCGGTAAGCCCACGCCGTGTGCGGAGATGATCTGCAGCGTTAATTTGGTGGAGGAAAAGTGCGCCACTACGGTGCGCGCCTGATCCATGGTCATGGTCTGCGTCGCGTTGTTAGTCGACCCGCTCACATTGCCAGTCCAACCCGAGAAGGTAAATCCTAGGTTCGGCACTGCCGTGACGGTGACGGAGGAGCCGCCGGCGTAGAAGCCATTGGAACTGCCCGTGATCGTGCCACCCGGGGTGGCCGAAGCGGTCAGCAGGTAGTTGGTAGTCCACTGCCAGGTCAGCACCGCGTCGTTGGTCTGCACCATCGTCATCGCATTGGTGATGCCCGCGGACGGATCGTTACCGATCATGCTCCAGCCGACGTTGACGTACTGCGTACCGCCGAGCGTCTCCACAGCCGTGATGCTATTCGTCAGCAGAGCGCCGTAGGCGTTGGTGTAGACTCCCACCGGCGGCACTCCCGTTCCGTGTTCCGAGATGATCTCAAGTTGCACCAGTTCAGCAGCAAACTGCGCCTGCACAGTGATGTCCGCCATTACATTGAGGTCTGTGCGGGGGTTGTTGGTTGAGGGGTTGGTTCCCACCCATCCCGCGAATACAAAGCCGGGATTGGGTACGGCGGTGACCATTGTCCCGTTCTCTCCTTCGAGCACAAACTGCGGGGAGTTGCCCAAAACACTTCCCCCCAAGCTCGCGCTATAGGTCAAGGTGTATTGGTTGATCAGAGACGAATCCACGATGGTGCTTGATTGTACATTCACATCCGTTTGCGCCAGAAGCTTTCCGTTAAACGAGCCTCCGGTGAGCACGTTAATGGCAGTGGCTGTCAACACCACGCCTTCAATATGCGCGGTGGTTCCGATGATGGCTCCTGCACCTCCAGCGACCTGCCAAAAAATATTTTTTGCTTGCGCCCCCCCGGCCAGAATCACGCCTTGACCACTCGCAATCGTCAAATCACCCGATATCTGGAAGATGAAAATCGCATTTGGATCGCCGGCGGCATCGAGAGTCACATCGGTGCTGACCAATACCCCAGTTGTCCACTTGTGAAGACCCGGAGCGAAGGTGAGTCCGCCTATATCCTTATCGCTCCCTGCCGTGGCTCCCAGATTGTTACTGTCCGGAAGTGTTCTTCCCGCCGCAGTGGTGTAGGCCGTTTCCATATCCGAGATGGCTGTGGTCATTTTCACAGGTGTAGGCGACGAATAGTCAGGTGCGTAGATCTTTCCAGTGACCTGGGCGGAGGTAGAAAATTCACCGGAGCCATCCATGATCAAGGCAAAGCCGGTTATGGCGGTAGAGGTGATGGGGCTCACGCCCATATCGCCCGTGATATTCGAGGGAGGCACCGTGCTGATCCCAGACTTCGCCAGAACCACGAAATCGCCAGCGCTTTGGAGGTCGAGTGGCAATTCCGGGTTGCCGGCTCGGGCGGCCGGTGTCAGAGTCAAGGTTGCCCCGCAAACCAGTCCCACCAGAATCTGTTTCATTCCATTCATACCCCATGCGGATAACCCGCGTGCCTGCATCGAACACGTCTTGACTGCTCTGGAGCGTATCATTGTATGAATCTTCATTTTTTTATTCCTTTCGATTCGTCAGGCGATGGCAATTCGCCTTATTCACCTAGCGCTGACTCTAGTCGTGTAAAAATTGTTTCACAAGCACTAAGATAGTCGAAAAGCATTGATCTGCTATGGGGTATAACCCTACCGTCAGAGAAATGGAATGTTGGAAGATGGAATGCTGGAAGAGTGGAATGAGGGAGGCCTCGCTTCTGACTTCTGAGATCCGGCCTCAGATTTTGAAAAGGATGAATTATAAAAGATGAACGATGAAAATCGGGACTTGAACTGGGCTATTTTCGATCCCCGCGATCATACGTGCGGTGATCGGAAGGGGTCTCGGCATCGGGGAGTCCAACCCTGGAGCACCTAATATGGAATCAATTTGATTTGTATTGATCGGAACCCAGAAAGATTTTTTACCACCCGCTTTACTAGAGGAACCTTCGAGGGATTCAGAGGGTAAAGTAAGACTGGAACAAACTGTGCTCCCTTAGTCAAAATTTATTCCGTTTATGGCCTGAGGTTCTCCGACTTACTCCGAAGTTGGCTCTAGCGAAGCGGGTGGTTAAAAATACTAATAAAGTTAAGTTCATATCAGGTACTTTTAAAGACGACGCTCAAATCAGCGCGCCGTTGTTCGCTAAGCACCTGAATTTACGGATTGGTGTAAAGGTTTCCCTGCTTTCGCCATTCCTCAAAGTAATCCTTACCCTGAGCGCTCATTTCTTCAGCATGCTCTTTCAACCGTTTTCCCAAGGTCTCCATCTTGGCCACATTATCTGAATATTTTTATAACGCTTTTTCACATTACAAGCCAGAGCCTTAGATGGACATTCTGAACCACTTTCTGAAGGCCAGTAACAGCGGAAACCCTAAAATAATCAGGATGGCGGATGCGGGTTCAGGAACCACGCTGATATTATTCGTGTCGAGCGTCACAGTTCCATTGAGAGCAATAATCCGACCGCTCACATTGACACCGGTAGTCAGCGTTTGGCTTGTTAAGGCGATGATGTTCCCTGCAAATAGCGTGCCTGTGCCAAGAGTGGCCGAACTGCCGACTTGAAAATAGGTGGCCAGAGGACTCGCGCCATTCATCATATTAATTACCGCGCCGGAGGCCGTCGTGAGTGTGCTACCAATTTGGAAGATATACTCGCCCGCGCCATCAAGATTCAGCGTCCCTGTCAGTGCCGCTGAAGACGAGAAGAAATACACACCCGGTGTAAGAGTCTTCCCGCCAAGATCCTGACCCGTCAGGACTTGAGTATACTCCAGACCCGCTATATAGCTAAAGGCCGTTGCCGCATCGGCGTGAGCTTGAGTCGCCGACGAGTCGTTCAAGCGAATCGTCCCGTTGGTCACAATGCCCGGACCAAATCCCGTGACCGTCGCCCCCGGACTCACACCCACATTGCCGTCGACCACGGTTAACCCCGTGTTAACTACACTCGCGCCGCCAAGAACTGTAAAATTCGTCGCCGAGCCCATATTTACGGACGCTTGAGCTCCGATACCTATGCAGGCCAAGCCGACCGTCATTAATGCAATATTTCTATTCGTCTTCATACGTAGTTTCCTTTCTGTTTGTTGTTTCTCCCCTGACCCAGTCTCCCCTGTCCCTGTGTTTCCCCTTCCAACGGCATGTAGTTTACGTGACCGGCGGACGGATATCTATGGGGTGTAGTCCTACCACGAGAGCAGGTTGAATTATGAAAGTAAAAGATGAGCGATGAAAATCGGGACTTAGACCGAGTCATACGGAATCAATCTGATTAATATCGATAAATTTAAGATCTTTTACCACCTGCTGCGCTAGAGCAGGTAACGGTTGAAATGCCGTAACGTATGATTTTGTAGGACGGGCCTCTCTGTATTCAGAGGGCCTGTGCCCACCACGCCCCCGAGTACGGGAAGCGCGTCCTACAAGCGAGTCGAACGGCACTCCATGCGTTAAATGCTCTAGCGCCGAGCGAAGCGCAGATAATTTCACGGAGTGAAATAGTGATTATCGGGAACGGTTCACCGGGTGGTGACCTGCGGTATTCTAAAAATGCTTTTTGTATCAGTCCCCGTTCCCATGATCATACGTGCGGTGATCGGAAGGGGCTCTCGACATTGGAGTATCCAACCCTGAGCATTTCTTTTTACGATCTTTCTTAACCATTACGCAAAAAGCGCACCTCGTCGCGCAGGCGCTTCACCTCATCCAGCAGATCGAAAATAGTTTTGATCCACACTAAATCAAAACCTTGAACAGTCCGCATATACTCAACTTGTCGAACGGTTCGAATGGCTTCTTCAGAGAATTCAAGCACCTCCTCCGGCGGTTGGATGACTGGGTGTACAAGACCGGCGCGACAATAGACCAGAATGGAGCGGCGAGAGACGCCTGCAAGATGAGCGGCGGCATCAAGGCTGTACAGAATATTTGGCTTCGGTAGAAAAACCTCGATGGAAAGGCACTCCGCGCGCTTGGGAACTCCTTTTTTCTTCATGCTGTTTTCCTCGGGTTAAATGTGGATCTTGCGGCCAACTGTTCCCACAGGACTTTTTCTTCCGGTGTAACCTGCGGCGGGATCTGAATGGATATAATGGCGTGAAGATCTCCACGCGGCTTGTTGAGGGTTGGCAGACCTTTCCCGCGCAAGCGGAATTGCCTTTCATTCGTTGTTCCGGGCGGGATTTTCAGAGCCGCCGTTCCATCAAGAGTGGGCATATTTACGGTGGCACCCAGCACGGCTTCCCATGGAGAAAGTTCCAAGTCGTAAAATAGGTCGGAATCCTTCACTCGAAAATCGGGGTGCCGGGCGAACTTAACCCGCAAGTACAGGTTACCCGAATTGCCTCCGCCAACGCCTTCCTGCCCTTGCCCCGCGAGACGGATAAGCTGTGCCTCGCGGACGCCGGACGGAATTTTTACCTGCAAGGTCTGCTCAGTAAGCTGTCCGGTACGCGGATCGGTACGTTGCAGTTTGATTTTACGCGTCGAGCCCTGCAGGACTTCGGTAAGTGTCACCAGAATGTCACCCTCAATGTCTTGTCCGTGCCGTGCGGCGGGCTCGCCGCGCATTCCGAAACCAGTCGCGCCGGAAAATTCGCCGGACGGACTGCCGCGACTACCAAAAAATTGCTCGAAGAAATCGCTAAAGCCTGTGCCTTCAAAATGGTATTCAGAACGTCCGTCTGAATCTCTGCCGAATCCTCCGGCTGCACCGCCCTGCTGCGATGCCCGCCGTTCGGGCTGATCCCAGGTGGCACCCAGTTCGTCATACCTCCGCCGTTTTTCCGGATCGCTGAGGACTTCGTTGGCTTCGTTAATTTCCTTGAACTTTACCTCACCGACGGCTTTGTCTTTTGCGGTATCAGGATGGTATTTTCCGGCCAGCTTGCGGAACGCCTTTTTGATTTCTGCGTCACTTGCATTTCGAGTCACACCGAGAGCCTTGTAATAGTCCTTGAATTCAGCCGACATGACAGACCTTTAGTACACTTTAATCCTTAAAACTTCGTAATTTCCATTCAGCAATCTTAACTAATGGGCACTAAACTCTGAATATTTAAATCAAAATAATTTGGGGCAAAATAATGGGAGAAAAAGTCTGGTTCATGAATAGAAATTATTTTGTCCTTAATTATTTTGATACGAAACTTTAAGGGATACAGTGTACTAGAGCACGTTCCGTTGAACTTGTCGCAAGCTAAAGTAGAACGAGCGTCGCGCTCGTTCATGAGCAAGCGAGACGCTTGCTCTACGTTAGGCCATAACGCGGCAAATTAAATCGAAAAGGCTTTAGATGCCCATTCATCCAGTACCCTATTATTCCAATATTCCATTATTCCATTATTCCAATATTCCATGAATGTTACTGATTGGTTTCAGCCGTTTCGCCAATCACGTCTTCTAGCATTTTCGTGGCGCCGGACTTCTCCATCCACAGCTTTTCATCCGTCATTGCGCGGAGCGCAACTCCGCCGCAGATCACATAGACTAAACCTAAACACACGCCAATGAGCGCCTTCGCTTTCACCGTACAGGGTAGTAGGACGAACAATCCCACGTGAAACAGCAACGCGCCAAGGCCAATGAGGCTAATCAGTAGCCCCATTTGCATCAGACCGATTGAGGCCAACCGGGCCATCTGCACACCCTGTAAATACGACTTGGCGGTCTCCGCTTTAAGCCGTTGAATCGACAGATTCCGGCAGTCAGTCAGCAACCGAACGGCAAAAGACGATAGAAATCCTTTGAACAGAGACTTAATCATTTACCAACCTATTTCGATGAAGTTACTTGCGATCCCGACCGAGCACATAGCCCAACAGTAAGCCGATAACTGCTGTGCCGCCGATATAGGGCCACGGATTGCGATGTACGACCACATCCACGTCACCGGCAAGTTTGCGGGCTTTTTCGACACCGACGTCCTTGGCATGAGTGGCCGCTTCAACCGCATGTTTCCCAGCGGCGGACAGCGAGTGGACAAGGCCACTCTCGGCTTCCACGATAGCGTTTTTCAGATGTATATATTTATCTGACATAACATTCTTCAGCTCGTCCTTCTTCTGCTGGGCTGCTTCTTCAAGCAGTTTCAACGCTTCTTCGATACTCACACTGCTTTTTTTTGTATTTTCCATAAAAACTTCCTTTTTTTGATTTCGTTACTCTACTTTTTAAGATTACGCGACAGGACGGATCATTGGATATGGGGTATAACCCTACCGGAAGGAGCATGGAATAATGGAATGATGGAATAGTGGAATAATGGATTGTTGGATGAATGATGAAATTTGAACTGTCCGGCCTTCACGCTTCCAACGAACGCTATCCCGTGCGGCGGTAGATGCAGAAGAAACGCGGCCACCGTCCGCATCTTGCGGTCAAAAAATCTAGAAAACCTTATGAGAAGTTCGATTGCAAAATCAATCCTGATATTTCTTCCACTGAGGATCCACCTCCGAAGGGAAAATATTGGCTCGCCATGCGGTAGGGCAAAACAGCCGGACGGTAGAAGCGGAGCGGCGCATTCGTTGACGCATTATCCTGCCAAGTGTTGGTGCCGTTTTGCGGGTTACGCGGAATACTGTTGCTTGCAACCAGTATCCAGCTTCCCGGCGCCAGATTGGTACTCACATACATGCTCCACGGCACGGACGATCCGCTGTCGGCTCCATACCACGATACCGATGCCGTCCCGCCGGAAAAGCTGATGCCGGTTATATGAAAAAATGAAACCCCTTTGCTGGGATCGGTGCCCGCCCAATATTCCTGCCAAGTTTTAAAACCGTCGCCGTCTGCATCCACGTCATCCTGTACATCATGGTTGACCGTGATGCCGTACCGTTCAAGCCACTCATATGGCGTTCCGCGCGGAGTCGCCAGAGTCCACCCCAGCCATTTACGACCCAGATAATCCGTGATCCGACCGCTGTCCGCCGACGAAACCGTCCCAGTATAAATTAGAATTTCAGCGACATCGCCACTCAACGGACGGCTGGAGACATTCCCACGGCGTCCAATATACAGAGGGAGACTGCTTGTAAAATTATAATTCCCATCCACTGTGCTGGTCTGGAAGCAGGCGTTATTTTCATAATATTTGATGCTGCCACTTGCGCGCTGATAACAGCGGATCGAAATGCCGGTACCCGCCAAACCAATGTAGTTAGTACCATTCCAGCGGAATTGATTCTGAGCGGGGCCGAGTTCCCAGTCGCCGTTGCCGCCGTAACTCCCCTTGCCGATCACCGTCCTATCCCCGCTGACGGATTTATGTACCGTAAAAATCGCAAAGTCATTCGTACCGAAACGGCCCAGTTCGCCTGCCGCGTTTCCCACCCAATTTGTCTCTGCGGCACTGAACCGCAATACCGGCGGATTAGTCCCGTTCAAAATAAACGCAGGCTGATGCGCCTTATCCGTCTGCACAAACCGGTACCCGTTCGCTGATTTGTCAACCCATGCAGAAACCCTTCCCGCCCAGACCCCTTGTTCAACCACACCGTTAGCCGTCCCGTCACCGTCCAAATCATCAGCAGCTAGCCACAGTTGCAGACGGTTCGTATAGACCATGGCCGGTTCTGCTAACTGCGCGGCAGGCGTTCTGAAAGCCGCCGTAGAGGCCGACCAGACACTGCCAGATCCGTTTTGAGCAAAACAGCGATAATAATACGACTGACTGGAAGGCAGTTGTGTCACCAATACCGATACTGGTCCGGACAAAGCAGACTCATTGGTCACGGCGTGTTCCCAGTCCGTTGCATTCGTCCCACCGTCGGAAGTACCCCAGTAGAAAACGACTTTCGCCGCGGGATCCACCGTCAGCTCTCCGCGCAAGGTCACGCTGCACAGTCCCGGAACCGCTCCGCTTTCGTTGGCAATAAACGGCGCGGCGCGGGGTAGCCATTTGTCGTTCAGATAAGTATTGATGAGCGTGAAGTTATTAGATGACAAGGTGCCCAGATAGATCAGCACTTCGGCAATATCCCCGGTCAAATAACTGGCCGTGTTCGAATTACCGCCGAGATACACCTCATCATCAGTGCTGAATGTCGCCGCCGGAGACTTCGTCGAGCTACCCGCAAGAACCCCGTTTTCATAATACCGGAAATCGTTCGTGTTACATTGCCAAACACGCACTTTCCAGTCCGTGCCGGACGCACCCAGATAATTCGTACTGTCCCAGCGCAGACTGTTCGCCTGCTTGCCGATACTCCATTTCCCTGCCGCGCCGTTTCCTTTGGTAAGCACAATGCCGACTCCGGCGGCGCGGTGCACCGTGAAAATCGTGAACGGACGATTTTCAAACCGGCCCGCATACTGCCGAGCATCCCATAAATATTCCTGATTCCCCATCCACTGCCGGCCGGAAAAGCGCACCACCGGCAGACCCCGCAAACCGGACGCCACCACCTCAGGTTGCGCCGCCCGGTCAAACTGTCGCATGGTGTAGGAGTACGGCGTTTTGGTCTTCCATTCGGCCAGCGGCCCGGCTGTTAAATCCGCCGCGTCCAGCCAGAACTGCAGGCCGGGCACATCCGACGGAACTCCGGCTGGCAGTTCATCCCCCGTACTGCTGTACCAAACCGCTCCCGCTGCCGCCCACTCGTTGCTGCGTGGTCCGGCATCGCGGTTGTCAAACGGCACAAACCCGAGTTGCGTCACCGCTGGGGAATTCGTCGGTACACGAAAATCGCCATGAAATGGATCCACGAACAACGGATCGGTCTGGATCGAGTGACCATCTCTTTGATCCAACAATTGCCAGGCCGTCAGGGTTCTGTTTGTCATTCCAATCACCATGTTGGTAGTCGTGCTATCGTAAAACAGATTCGTATCGGAATCCGACCAGTTAGTCGAGGGCGTTTGCGTATAGTCTTCGTGATCATAACCCCCGCCGCCCTGCTGAAAATAAATATTCTGACTCAGCACCGGCGGCTGGCGGCTGGCGGCAAATGTCGGGCTCAAAAAGTCCCACCCAGGGTCGTTGTCGTCCGGATCAGCTCCGTTGTTGTGACGCATCGCGTTCCACTCTCCGGCATTTGCAAAAACATTATTGGTGACCGTAAGAACCCAGCCCTTGTAGGTGAAATTATTCACGTTGCAGTTGTAAGCCCAGTTATTGCGAACGGTTATATAGTGCGCGTTGCCATCCAGATAAATAGCTGGCGAGGTGTAGTCCCGAGCCTGAATATCATGCACCACGTTGCCTTCTACGACCGTGTATGGACAAACCCGAACCACATAAATACCGTTCAAGTCGCTCAGCCAGCCCTGCCCGATATGGTGAATCCGGTTTTTACGTATAATATTTCCGAACCCAAATTCATTGACAGTATCACCGCATCCCGAAATACGCATTCCGTTGTAATAAGCATCCCGCAAATGGTTATGTTCAATAACCGAGTAGATCGTGGTGAGCAGAACACCGACATTGCCGTGCCAGAAGCGGCCGTAGCCTCTGATATCATTATCATGAATCAGCAAGAATCCGTTCCGCTCGAACAGTTGAACGGTATCAGCCGTATTCTGTTCTGAAACAATGGCACTCCCAGCCATATCGCGGAATAGATTACAGCTCAACTCCCCGCGCATAGTCTGCAATGAAAACTTCACCCCCGCCTCGCCCATATGCCCAAAAAGGCAGGCCTCCACGCGCGGCCAGCGGACAGCCGTAAATTGCAACGCCCCTTCACCGATCTGAGACGGAGTATTGGCCGATCCGCTATGCACGGCGAGATCATCCACCCGTGTATGCATAAAGGCTATCCGCTTAAAGCCCGTATTCCATAGGTAATTTGTACCGGTGCTGTTGGTGCTAAGCAGCAGGCCACTGACCTGTATGAGTTGGCGAAGCGCTGGAGCCGTCACCCGGGTCGCCGCCATCATTTCTCCGACCCTAGGAATATAATATAGCTTCCCTTCTGGGCGATTCAGATACCACTCGCCCGGCTCCGACATCGTTTCAAATACATGATCCACATAATAGGCCGCCGTGTTGGTGCCGTGACTGGAATCACTGGCGGATAAATCATAAGTAGGCACCGGCCCCGCCAACTGTACCCAACGGGTGGCTGTGTTATAGTTCGTAATGGATAGTCGGTCTTCAAACCACCGGTGCAGTATAACCGTCTCGGCATTATTCAGATTGGTCCACGACTGCATGTGCCCGGGAAATGCCTTAAATGTAAGCCAGTTCGTGGCATTGATTTCTTCCATCCGGAACCAGCCCTTTTTCGGCCAACGCGAACGCTCCGCCCGCTTTCCGTCCACAAACAGCTGCTTGAAATACCAGCTCCCTTCGCGCACCGCCGGAAGATCCGCCACCCAGGCCGCAACTCCGTTGATAACGGTTTCCGTCCAGTTGGTAACCGCACGGCCTCCGCTGATCACCGGCATATACTGATCCGGCGGATTCATCCACAACGAATCCTCGCCATGCTCATTCAGCAGATTTTTGAGCGCCTCTTCCGCACCGGGCACCCACTCGCCTTCAAACTGTATATTGCCGCCCGTTTTTGAATCCATCACCAGCGTTTCATCCAGCTGGTAAAGTCCAGGCATTAATTTGACCGTCACCGCATCCACCAGATTGGTCAGATGCGCATCCAACTGAGCGGCATAATTCGAGGACGCCACCGGATAGTTGGTATACAGATCGTCGGGCGGAGCTGCCATTTGCGGCTGAGGACGACGGGCCATACTCTGAATCCGTTTTAACACCTCTTTCAGGCTTTGCAAAGGAACGTTGGTGCACAGGCCGCTGTTGGTATCACTGCCGTAAACCGGCGAAACATACAGATTCGTCGCCCAGGCGAAGATGTTGGTCGCCGACCAAACCTTCGTTCCGGCCGTATTGGTGGCAAAAAAGGCATAATAATAGACTCGTCCGGCGGAAAGATTCGTCATCACGGCGTTAGTGAAAAGCTGTGGAGCCAGCGTTCCGAACCGGTTAGTGTAAGCCCAAACCGTCTGATTCGTGGACCAGACCAGCGAGACCGTTCCTGTGTTGCCCCACAGCTCGCAGCCAACGGTCGCCTGCGTGGAAGATCCCTTCACCGCAAACGGCGCACCCAGTCCGAAAACAACAGGTATCTCTACATTAAAATCGGTCAGTATGACCGAAGGTGTTCCACTCAGGTTACTTCCGTTTCCATTGCTGATTCGGTTCAGCGGATCAATCGTGTCGAAGGCAAAGGTGACTTCGGCATTCCGTTTGATCACATAGTTTTTCAACGCGCCGAGACCGTTGCCCGTAATGACGGTGTTGCCGCTGCCGCCGATGCTCCAGACGGTGTTATTCGTTAACACAGCCGAGGGGCCAGACTCAATGCTGACGGTAAGCTTCTCTCCAGCTTCCAGATCGTTCACCCGAATCTGCGAGAACACCACACTGCGGTCAAAGCGAAAGGTCATGCTCTCCAGAAAATTAAGAGCATTGCCCTCGCTAGTAACATCGCTTGCTCCGACCAGCGATGAAAAGTCCGCATTGGATATTTTTTGATTATTTACACCGAGACCGCCGGCACAATGCAACGTGCACACGGATTGGGTTCCGTCCGGATAGTTTTCAGCGAAGGAAAAAGGTGCTGCGGCAGAAACGGCGGTCAGTGTAATTCCGTTCGTGGTTACACAGGGGGCTGTCATTAAATCCGTTTCGCTCAACGGGCTACCAATCGGAAAAGAAAAGGTTATTGCAAGACCTCTCTGCCCGCTGAAAACAAACACAGAAATGACCGCCATCCATAAAAAAACCAGCCGGTTATTCATCTTCCCTCCAGATCCAGATCAGCAACATCGCGCCTTTGGGTCTATAGTGGGCTTTTCAATGGATATCGCCACCTTTACTGATGCACAAAACCGGACATCCTACTTTTATTTCAGTACATTTATTGAAATTTGACGCTGCACCACGTCCACCTGTAAAAACAGGATATTCAATCCTCCTTTTTGGACAAATAGCAGAATTTTACGGCTTCTTCATCAGACATGAACGGTTTCTGACATCACAGGCGTAGCGGCAGCGGATATTCTCTGCGTGTTCTGAACAGTGACCGTTACCTCTACAAGGTTTTTTTTGAACAGTCTTGCTGATTCTTCTAATACTATGCAAGATGCCACCCGAATTTGACTGATATCTTTTTTCCTGCGGAGTCCTTGCCTATGCTCGCCAAAGTTTTTTCCGGCGCCGTTCACGGTGTTGATGCTTATACAGTGGAAATCGAGGTCAACAGCGGTCATGGCGAACCAAAAACACTGATCGTCGGTCTGCCTGATGCCGCCGTGAAGGAGAGTGAGCACCGCGTAATCACCGCCCTACTCAACTCTGGCTTCACACCACCGCAAGGCCGCGTCACGATCAATCTGGCACCAGCCCACATTAAAAAAGAAGGCCCGAGTTTCGACCTGCCAATCGCTCTCGGCATGCTCGCGGCGGAAAATGATATTAAACCCGATCTGCTCGAGCGCGCCTGTATGGTCGGCGAACTGGCGCTCTCTGGAGCCGTCCGCCGCGTGCGCGGCGTTCTACCCATCACCCTCGCGGCACGCGACGCAGGCCGCAAGGCGATTCTTGTCCCCGCCGAAAATGCCGAAGAGGCGGCGGTGGTTGACGGTATCAAAGTTTTCGCCGTAAAAAATCTGCGCGAGGCGGCTGATTTTCTGAATCAGGAGTTGAAGCTTGAACCTCATACCGTGGATTTAAAGGAGACGTTCGGTGAGCACAACCGCTACACGGTGGACTTTGAAGACGTGAAAGGTCAGGAATATGCCAAGCGGGCTATTGAAGTTGCGGTGGCTGGCGGACACAATATGCTGATGATTGGTCCGCCCGGTACCGGCAAGACCATGCTCGCCAAACGGATTCCATCAATCCTGCCGCCGATGACGCTCGAAGAGGCGCTGGAAACCACCAAAATTCACAGCATCGCGGGCAAGCTCGGCGCGCATGAATCGCTGGTTGCCACCCGCCCGTTCCATTCACCGCATCATACGGTGTCCGATGCCGGACTGCTCGGCGGCGGCGCTCATCCAGTTCCGGGCGCAGTGAGTCTGGCGCACAATGGGGTTCTCTTTCTGGACGAACTGCCAGAGTTTCACCGTAACGTGCTCGAAGTCCTGCGCCAGCCGTTGGAAGATGGCCTCGTCACCATCGCGCGGGCGGCAGCCAGCGTCACGTTTCCTTGCCGTTTTATGCTAGTCGCGGCGATGAATCCGACGCCCGACGGCTATTTTCCGGACGATCCGCGCTCGACCTCGACGCCGTTGCAAATTCAACGCTATCAAAGCAAGGTCTCCGGCCCGCTGCTTGACCGCATTGATATCCACATTGAAGTCCCCGCCGTAAAATACGAACAACTTTCAAAACTGGAAAAAGGCGAATCGTCCGCCGCCATTCGCGCACGGATTATCGCCGCACGAAAAATTCAGCAGGAGCGCTACGCCAAAGACCGGCACGTCCATTGCAATGCGGACATGCAATCGAAACAGGCTCGCAAATACTGTCATCCGTCCGACGCAGCGCAACAACTTTTAAAAACGGCTGTATCGGAAATGAACTTCAGTGCACGGGCCTATGACCGGATTCTGAAAGTTGCGCGCACCATCGCCGATCTGGCTCATGCGGAACAGATCGACACGGAACACATTGCCGAAGCAATTCAGTACCGCACACTCGACCGGATGAAATAGCTGTTTATTCCGAATCACATATCGCTTTCTCCGACAGAAGAAAGCTTGAATCCATCCCCTGCCTGCCGTTTAATCAGGCTCATGAATCCCATGCGTATCAGTGTCACCACCCTGCATCAGTCCAGTCCGCCTCTTTACCCTTCGGCCACGGCCAGAGAGCGTCTGGAAATGGTTGAGCATCTGCGCATTGAATCCGGAAAGTTCCTTTATGAATATCCAGCAGGACTTCAAAAAGTTCTTACAACTGTTAGACGACTTCGCAGTTGATTTCAAATTGTATTCATCTCCAAAGAGGATCTGATAAAAAACAAACTGAGCACTCCGCACCTGAAGGACAAGGCGGATGTAGAGGAGATGGAAAAGTCAGCGGCCAGCTCTACCCTTTCCCCGCAAGAGGCCTGATCTACACCCGCGCCCCGTTAGCATCACCTGCAGTGTGTTTTACTGCGCGGAGCGGATCCGGTTTCTTTTTTAGATTGGCTCACAGAGCCAACACTACAATGTAGAGTCGGCTCTATGAGCCGAAAGGTTGTGTACGGCCCTTCATTCGTAAAGCACCCTAAATCCGAAAAATAAAGTCATCGCTACTTGGCGACAGCTTCCGTCCCAGCAAACGAAACTTTTCCTTTGCCTTCACGCCGGTACTATCGCGCGGAATGATCACAGCCTCTGCATGAACCTCTTCAATCAATTTTTGAATGATCTTCACAGCGGCATCCGGATGACTCAATTCTAATGCGCGCTGGCGCATTTTGGCCATTCGTTCAGGATCTTTCAGCAACAAATTCACCTTGTAGGCCATGGTCGCGAGCTGGTTGCACTTTACGGCGGCACCGTTTTCCAGCAAGAAATCGCTGTTACGCTCCTCCTGTCCGGGAATCGGCTGATAAATCACCATCGGCAGGCCGCAACTCATGGCCTCAGCGGTAGTCAGTCCGCCAGGTTTACCAATATAAAGGTCAGCCGATTTCATCCACTCGTCCATTTCATGGGTGTAGCCCAACACCTTGAAATTAAGATGACTAACCGGCGACGGATTCCCGTTAAGCTGATCGAGCACGTTCTGCATCATCTTTTCATTTTTTCCGCAGATCACCACAATCTGCATGGGCATCGTCAAATCGCTCAACACTTCGACAATATGCTCGGCAGAACTAACGCCCAGCGCGCCAGCGGACACCAAGAGTAAGGGAATGTCGTTCCGTAACCCCTGCTTGACCCGTAGCATCTCACGGCTTTTCGGCTCACAGAAAACCGGGTCAATCGGAATGCCGGAAACGGTGATACTTTCCGGCGGGAAACCAATATTTTCCAGCTGAACCCGAGACTCCTCCGTCGCGACAAAATAATGATGAATCAGTCGCGACAGCCACATGGCGTGCGCGTAGTAATCGGTAATCGTGGTCGAAAGATGTGTATCCACCTTACCGTGCTTAATGAGGTGCGAAAGGATTTCGGCGGGCAGAAAGTGGGTACAGATCGTGATGTCTGGTTTAAATTTTTTGATCTGCCGCACCAGCGGGCCAGTGTTCAGCCGGTCGAGCATCAAGCGCATTTTTTCCGTCTTCCATGGCTCGTCCTGTGAATCATAAAACCAGCCGAGCAACGTCGGAGCACTTTTTACTAGATCAATATAGAACTGACCGTAGAACCGACGGAACATTTTATTGGTGTAACGCAAAGCGTCAATATGCAGCACCTCGCCGGTCGCCGGATGAGCCATCGCCGCCTTCGCCAGCGCCTCGCCGGCGCGGATATGACCAGTGCCTGCGCTGACCGAAAGAATCAGTACGCGGTGCTCCGGCATCTTTGGCGGTACTTTCATATAATCTCCCGATGAACCAGCTCGTGAATCACCCGGTCTGCTTCGGCATGCGCCGTTTCAATAAATGCTTTAAAATCCTCAACGGTTCTCCCGGTTGGATCGGGCACGTCAAGCGTTTCGACAGGGCCAACATCTTCAGGATCTCGTTGCCACCCGTATTCCATTAGCCGGAAAACTTTCGCCTTTGCTTCCGGATATCTTTCAAGCAGGAAGTCCTTGTGTTCCTGCTCCATCACCAAAATCAGATCCGCCTTCTTCATTAGAGAAGCCGTGACCGGATCGGCGGCATGCTGCCGTAAACTAAACCCGTTCTTACGAGCGATCAATGCCACCACATCATTGACGCGACCGCCAGCAGAGGCCTTCGTCCCCGCCGACACAATTTTGATGCGTTTAAGCGCGCCGGGACGATATTGAGCAAGGTAATGATTGAGGTAACCTGCCAGATAAGCGCTGCGTGTGCGGTTAGCCGTGCAAACGATAACCAAATAGAACTTCTTTCTAAAAGAAAACATGCGCTGATTTATAAATCAAAACAGCCTTTTTAACAAGCCAAACCGACAGAGCCGGTCACGTTGCCAAACAACCGTTCTAAAATCTCCGCCATAAGCGCATTGGCGTTTATGAGTATCGGGAAAAGCGGTTTCATTTCGTCCAGTGTCTGCATAAACGACCCGGCGGTGATTTCGTCTTTACCGTTTTCGTAAAGCGCCAGCAGGCTGGCTTCCGTCGTTTCCAGATGGAACTGAAGCGCCAATACGTTGTCCTTATAAACAAACGCCTGACTTTCACACGCCGCGCTCGACGCCAGATGTACTGCACCGTCCGGAATACCGAACGTATCGCCGTGCCAATGAAACGCCATGAACTCCGCCGGAAATAAACTCTCGTCACCGCGCACCGGAAAGAAACCAATTTCACGCTGCCAGTTTTTCGTTACCGGCGCACCGAGCACCTCGACAATCAGCTGCGCACCGAGGCAGATACCGAGCACCGGCTTATTCTGCGCAATGATTTGTTTGATGAACGCCTTTTCTGCCGCCAGCCACGGATAAACCGCTTCGTCATAAACGCCCATCGGCCCGCCCATTACAATCAACCCGTCCACGCCCTCTGACGGCGGAAGCAACGCACCGTTCCAAAGCTGCGTACAAGTCACTGCGTGACAGCCTTCAGCCAGCCATGGCTCAATACATCCGAGCCCTTCAAACGGAACATGCTGGAGCCAGTGAATTTTCATGGAGCAAGGATTACTGGAATGGAGGATTATTGCAAAGCTGGAAAATGAAATGCGGGGATTTTGGAGTGCGTGCGGGAAGCGGTATCCCGGGTCACGCCGCTTTGTATCTTGCCGACAAACGGTATTCCGTGCGGCGGCAATCGTGCCGATAGGATAACGGAGCTGCGTGTTGCTTATCTCCTTGAAACAAAGCGGCGCCGCCCGCTGGTTGTCCCCGCACTCCACTCCAAAATGACCTCTTCATTTTTTGCCACCCAAAACACAAAATGACGATTTAGGCGGACCTCGGCCCAGTTGTAGCGTCATCCACAGCACCTGCTGATCGTTCAGCCGACCCGAAACGCCGGACGCATGCGGGTGATCTCCGACTGCGAAATACCCTGCGCCTGTGCGCCGCGCTCCCACCCAGAAACTGTATTACGAATCTCCCGAATCAATTCATCCCGCCGTTTCGGTTTAATCCGAAAATATTCCGCCACTTCTGCGACAAGCCCCAGATCGAGCGCATTGCTGTTTTCACTGATATTCAAGGCCAGCCCATCACTCCAGGGCTGCGGGTTGAGATCATAGACCGGCGATAGCCGCCACCCCTGCTTGCCAAGTAAAAAACCATGATTCCGCAGGTGATCATCGGTATTGCCGACGCAGACATTGAACGCGATCCGCTTCCACAGCTCTTCCAGATCCGCCTCCACCCGCTCGCCAATCCGTCCGATCAAATCAGCCAGCTCTAGGTAGCTGACGCTGGTTTTCGAACCGTCGCCATCCTTATAACCGAGCAGATTCAGCGCAGAGGCAAAATGGATCCGCTGCACTCCGTTGCGGTCAAACCGCTGAACCAGAAAGGTTTGTCCGTTTTTTGAAAAACGCTCCAATCGAGCGGCGCTCGTATTCAGACCGGCCGCTTTTGCCAGCTGGTAAACCGTCATCTCCCACGCACCGATATTGAACTCATCATTCCGGCTCGGAAATTTTGCAATCCAAAGATTTCCCTCTGGATCGAGCACATTGGCTTTCGGCCGGGCACCGCCCAGCGATGTACCGGAAGCCAGCAGAAGATTCAACCATCTGTCGGTTTCGGCAGAATTCTGATCGGAGGAATCCAACTCAACGGCGGCGTGTTCCAACTCCCGAAGAAATCTCAACGGCGGAGCTGCGAGCCCGCTGTCGTCACTCACAAAGGGGCCATGAGGATCGGTCTTAAAGCGTAGCCCGCCCATTCGTCCGGCATCATGCACTTCGAGCAGATAGTCTGACTCCAACAGCCTGCGCTCCGGTCGAACTTCTTCTTTCGCACGGAGTGCCTCGCGCCGCTGAATCAGCCGCCGACCCCACCGATCTGGTGCCGAATCAAGAAACAAACCAAAAGACGCGCTTGGATATTGAACACCAGACGAAAAATGCAGTCCCGGATCAAGCAGAACCGGATTTCCACTCGCCAGCCAAACGGAATCATACTCAAAGGAAAAAATTTCTTTACCGCGAACCACGGCTGCATGAATGCGTCCAATCGGAACCGGGGCATTTATTCCGCTCCAGTCCGCAAATACCAAGATACCCCGGCCAGCACTCATGAACCAGCCTCCCGTTTCGGAGCCCGTTTTGCGGTCTTCAAGCCTAAATCCTGAAGTCGTCGACCGAATTCATCATCTGCCGCCAAACGTTCAATCTCTTTTTCCAGCCCCAGCACGTTCAGCACCACGAAGTAGCTACCCATGGCAACCGCAGGATCCCCTTTTTCAATTTTATGAAGCGTCGCCCGGCTGATCCCTGCACGCTGCGCAACCTGTTCCGCACTCAGACGGCGGCGCAAACGAGCCAACTTCAGGTTTTCACCCAACCGGTCCATCAAACGCCGATGCTTCGGGAGAAGTGTCACACTTGTTTTCATAACAACTCATAAAATGAGCAAAAAAGCTAATTGTGTCAATTTTATAACATATTAAATAAAAAAAATTATAGAATGGAAAATGAAGCACTAGCATTTTTCTTGAGCTCTTCGGGATTGCCCGCCGCCAGATTGGTGTGAAGCAGATAGCCGCCTTGTCACGTCCTGATTTAAAGTTGTCACTTTTAGTTCTGTTTCTTCTCTGGTTTAAGCTCCCGGTAGGGAGCGCTTCTTCTTTCTCTCCGGTACTCCCGGAGGGAGTGCCGGTTGGGCTGCCCCTCCTCCGGACTGATCATTACCCACAAGTTGACACCCACAGTGGGGCAAAGCGAGGTAGATCATTTTTCTGGAGTTCCAGTTTAATGATACAGCCGGTAGGCCTCGCTGATATCCGCCAGCCGTGTCATGCCGCGCCA
>JBBQSL010000038.1:0-22776 GCA_038213895.1 Kiritimatiellales bacterium
CAGTTTGAATATACCCGACTTTCGACGTTCGACTTTTAGACCTTTGACCAAACAGTTATGACAAAGTTTTTCTACAGAGCAGTCACAGCCGACGGCACTCCGCGCAACGGTTCTCTTGAGGCGTCCGGCAAAGCGCAGGCACTCCAATCGTTGCAAAAAAGTGGGCTGGTGATTCTCAGTCTGACTTCTGCTGTTGAACCGGGATCTGCCGGCGTAGCCTCCCGCTCGCTGACTGGACGGATCAGTGCGTCGCAACTGGTGGATTTTGCCATCGAAACCTCCGCGCTACTTGATGCCAAGATCCCGTTGGAGCAGGTGCTCAAGACTCAAGCCGATCTTTGTACACATAAACGGCTTAAAGAAATTCTCACTTCTATTTGGCAGGATGTGAACGGTGGCGCTTCGTTTGCCGATGCGCTGGCACGGCATCCGAAAGTATTTGAGCGATTTTTTGTTAACATGGTGCGCGGCGGCGAAGCCTCCGGCTCGCTCGAACTGATTATGCGTCGCGTCGCGGCACTGCTCGAACGCCGCATGCAGTTACGCAGTAAGGTGACCGGCGCGATGATTTATCCCTCTCTGCTTGTGGTTATGGGCGTTGTGGTGATTAGCGTTATGATGATTTTCGTGGTTCCGAAGATGGTTTCCCTTTTTGGAGATTCCGGGCGGCTGTTGCCGACTTCAACGCGGGCGGTGATTGCGCTGAGTAATTTCACTCGCTCTTTTTGGTGGCTTTTTCCGCTGGCCTGCGCCGTTATGTTTGCTGTTTATAAAATGAAAACCCGTACAGAAGAAGGGCAGGCAGCTTTCGGTCGCGCGGTTCTGAAAATTCCAATCCTTGGAATATTGATTGCCCAGGCGGAAACCAGTCGATTTTGTCGCATGATGAGTTCCCTGCTTGACGGACAGGTGCCGATTCTTTCCGCACTGTCTATAACCGGCGGCACGCTGGGTAATGCGGCGCTGCGCCAGTTGATGAAAGAGGTTTATTCCCGTGTACAGGGCGGACAGCCGATGGGTTCATTGCTTCAGCAGCGTCCTGAATTTCCTGAGCTTGCTTCGCGCATGATTACGATGGGCGAGGAGTCCGGCGAACTTCAGACCATGTTGAATAAAGTGGCGGATCGCTATGAGGAGAAAGTCGCCTCAACGACCGAACGGCTGGTCGGCGTGATTGAACCGTTTTTTATCATCATAATGGGTCTTGTCGTCGGGTTCATTGTCGTCAGTATGATGCAGGGCATCATGGCCATGAGTACGTCGGCGGGATAAGAAAGTGGATGAATGGATTGTTAGATTGAAGGATGAAGGGAATGAGTTTCTTCCAATCATCCGGTCACCCATTAATCCAAAATGTAAACGGAGGGAGTTAGTTATGCAAAAGATCAGAAAACGCGAGACACAAAAGGCGGGCTTTACGTTGGTTGAACTGCTGGTGGTGTTGGTGATTCTGATGGTGATCGGAACGATTGCCGTACAGAACTTCAGCGGAGAAGAGGATAAGGCCAAGGTGAAGGCAACAAAGGCCTCTTTTACGTCGCTTGAAAACGCGCTGGAGCGCTTCAAACTCGATATCGGCCGCTATCCGGCCGGAGAAGAAGGTCTCGCGGCGTTGTATGAAGAGCCCGAAGGCCTAGAGGATTGGGCCGGAAAATATCTGACTAAACGCCGGTCGTTAAAGGATGCGTGGGATAACGACTATGTTTATGTCATTCCCGGTCCGGACGGCGAACCGTATGAAATTATCTCTTTAGGCGCGGATAAGGCGGAAGGCGGCGAAAAATATAGCGCAGATCTCTCCAGTTTAGATGAGAAGTCGGGGGGGGGGATATTGGAATGTTGGAATATTGGAAGGGTGGAATGTTGGAAGATAGGAAGACAGCCGGACAAGAAATGGACATCAAGACGATAAGACGAATGATTCAGAGCCAGTTTGGCCGACCCAATGTTGTTGGATCTTTTATGTTTTGTCGTCCTTCCAATCATCCATTTTTCCAATATTCCACCATTCCATTCTTCCGTCATTCCGCCCGCTCTGCGGGCTTCACGATGATCGAGTTGCTGGTGGTGCTGGGAATTATCCTGGTCATGATCGGCGTGGCGGTCACTTCACTTTCAGGGAGCGGCACGCCGAAGCAGCAGTTGCGTAAGGAGGCGCGAGCCTTGAATGGACTGTTTAAAGAGGCTCGGCAGTCCGCGATGGAGCGTAAGTTGAAGGTAGATGTTTACGTCACTCCGGAGGCTCGAATGGTCTGTGCAGTAGAAGCCGGTTATGCTCGGAAACTGCTGGCGGAGAATTCAGATATTTTTTCAGATGGAGTCAGTCTGAAGGAGTTTGTTCCGGAAACGAATCGGTTTTTTAAAATCATCATGTTTCCAGAAGAGATCGCAATTGAAGCCTTCACGCTGAACGATATCGAGCCAGAAACTATCGGTGAAGAAGCTCTGTTTGAACCGGCACCGCAAGCCGATGTTATAAACGAGGCTTCCAAACCTAGCAGTCCGGTATTTGGTTTTACGAATCTGGGTGGTTCTTCGGGTGGCGGAGTCAGCGTGGTTCGCGATGGACTGAGGATTGATATCGCCTGTGACCTGCTTACTGGACAGCCAGGAATTGTTCAGCGGAGGGGCGCTCAATGAGGGAAGATCGGAAGAATGGAAGGATGGAATGCTGGAAGAGTGGAAAAAAGGATGTTGAACATTCAGTCTTCCAGCATTCCAGCATTCCATTTTTCCACTCTTCTTCCGGCTTCTCGCTGCTAGAAGTTTTGGTGGCGCTGGCCATTTTTGGAATTGCTGCGGGCGGGATTCTGGTGGCACTGGGACATCATTTAAAAAGTGTTTCGTTTATGCAGGATAATGCCAGGGCGGTGCGGATTGCCACCCGCGAGATGAATGCACTGCGGCGAACGGCTTCTCTGGATGAAGAGGAGACAGCAGGGGCGGAAGACCGGTTTTCGTGGACGACACTGGTCAGTACAGAGGGGCTAGCGGAATGGCCGGGGCTGGAGAATGCAAACGGAACACCGGTGCTGCTTTCCGTAACGGTTCAGTGGAGTGATAGCGAGGGCGGGCCAGCTCTCGGTAAGGTGCATTTAGATGGGTTTGAGGTTTTCTAAGAGGGGAAGCGTGATGGTTGGAATGCTGGAATATTGGAAAAGTGGAAGAAGGGGTGTTGAGAAATCAGCAATCGTTCCTTTTTCCCGTTCATTCTTCCATTTTTCCATTCTTCCATCCTTCCATTCTTCCGCCCGCTCTGCGGGCTTCACACTGATTGAGCTGTTGGTGGCGCTGGCTTTGCTGGGAATCCTTGGCGCATCGCTGGCGGGGGTTCTGCGTAATTCTACGGAGTCGGTTGATCAGGCTCAGAGTTCTATTGATTCTATGACCCGCCTGCGATCGTTGGAGATGCTGCTGGGCGGAGCATTGCGCGATGCGGTTGAGTTGAAGCTCACCTCGGCAGAAAAAAATGTGCTGGCCGGACTGGATGCGTATGAGACCGCAGAGGGCGATATCCGTTTTTGTGGCGAAGAGCAGCGGCTCGGATTTTGTCTTCAACGGCCATTTTTTTCGGCGGAACGCGATGGTTATATGCATTGGATTTCGCTGGAGATTCTTCAGACTGAGGATAAGGAGATGGAGCAGTTTTCGCTCCGGCTGCGGGATGTTTCTTTTATCCCCGGAATCGATAATCCGGTGGGTGACGATTGGAACGGTATGGACGGTGAGGTGGATACCCGCCTGCCGGTGCAGACGGTTTATCTGCTCCGCAAGGCCTCCGCGTTGGCTTTTCATTATTGGGTTTCTTCTGCGGACAACTCCGAAGAACCTGAGGAAATGGAGCCAGAGGATATTGAGGGGGATTACACCACCGCCGTTCCAGATTATATTACATTGGAAATCAAAATGGTAAAGGGTGCGGCTGAGGTGCTCACCTTTGATCATAATATGCGGAGGAAGTTGCTCGAATGAGTACGACGACCTCCATCAATTACCGTTCCGGTTCGGCGCTACTCATTGTGCTGGGCGTGATGGCTATTCTTTCGCTGTTAGTGGCTGGCTTCGGTCGCGGGCTGCGCGGAGATTTAAGAGCCTCCGGTAGTTTTTACGAAGAGGCTCGCAATAATCAACTGGCGCTTAGTGCGCTGGCGGCGGCGCAGATAGAGATCCAAAAAGGCACCGCGATGTATGCGGATGCAACCGGTAATGTTTATTTTGTGGCTGGCGAAGAGTCGTACGAATCCGAAATTGAGGTGCTGGCGCAATACCGACAGGGTATGCTGTTGGGGCGCGGTAGCTTTTCGTATCGCATTTTGATGAAATCCTCTGCGCTGGATATCAATGAACTGAGTTCCGATGCGCTGGGGCGCCTTTTTGAAGTCGCTTGCGGCCTCGAAGAAGGGGATGAGCGATCCGTATTAGTGGACTCGATTCTCGACTGGAAGGATGCCGATGATAATGCTCGGGCTTACGGCGCAGAAGAGGAATTTTATCAGGCACTAGAACGTCCGCGTCACTGCCGCAACGCGGATTTTGAAACCGTTGAGGAGCTTTTGCTGGTCAATGGAATGACGCCGGAACTGCTGTTTGGGTACGGACATCCAGTGTATATTGAGAATGGATTGTTGCGCGGGGGGGGGCTTTACCGTTTTCTTATTGGAGACAACAGTCCAGAGGCGAAGGTATCTGTTCAGTATATCCGCAGCGGGATTCTTCCTTCTGAAGACCGGAAGAGTAAAATCGCGGAGACCGAATCCGATATATTTAAAAAAATTACGACATGGCCGGAGACTCTTTATTTAGTTGCCGAGGGATTTACCCCTTCAGCAGAGGCGGATGACGGAGAGGATTTTCAACCGGAGTCCGTTGCGAAGCCTGCGGACGCGACCTCTCGGCATATCATGCTGGTTAAATTGATTTTACCGGAAAATGCTAAGACCATGGAGTATACTGTTGGCGATTTTCAGGAGAATGCGGCTGGTGAACTGTTGGAACAGGTGCTGGCTTATGGAGTCCCGGAGGAGAACGATGAACTTTAAAAATATGCCGGAGATGAAATGGATGGCCGGAAAATCAAATCTGGTTTTGATTTTTTGGGATCACGTTGTAGATGCCGTCTGGATGGAACAGTCACTGCTTGGCCCGTCTGTTCGGCTAATGGAACGGTTCCCTCGGGATGACCAGATGCCGGAAGCTCTGGCAAAGCAGATCCGTATTGCAGACAAAACGCCGACTCGCGTGCTGGTCTGTCTACCCAGAACGATGGTGATGCAGAGGACGTTGGTTTACCCGTTAGCGGTTCAGAACGATCTCTCTCAAATGCTCCAGTTTGAAGCGGCCCGACATGTCCCTTTGCCGGAGGATGATCGTCGGATTGCTTATGCTTCTGTTGCGCTGCCCGGCGAAAAACAGGTTGGCGTCAACCTGCTGGCGGCCCGCAATGGTGAAATTAATGCGTTATTGGCGCCGCTGACCGCCGCCGAAATTCCAGTAGATGAAGTAACGGCTTTGAGTTCTCTGCTGGTTCCAACTGATCCTAGTGTGCCGGTTTTGTTGGTTTTAACGGATGATGCGCATATTGAGCTGGCACTTTTTGTGAATGGCCTTTTACAGGATAGTTTGCTGGTGAATCGGCAGGCCACCGCGTTTTGTAAGGAAATGCTGGTGGATTCCGTGCGTCGAATGGCGGTACGGCATCGCGAGATGCTCGGCGCGGAAGGTATCGGACGACTGGTTTGCGGAGGATCGGTCGTGCTGCCGGAAGAGTTTGCAAACAGTTTGGAAGCGGCGTTCGGTCTGCATATCCATCCGTTGGAAATTCCAGCGGGGTTGAAGCCTTCTGTTGCTTTATTTACTGATCGTGTGGTTTTGATTGAAGCCCTGTGCGCCACGGTTGCTGAACCGGCGGCCTCGTTGAATCTGATTAACCGGCCCGGACGGAAGGTGACGCTGAGCCGCCGGACCTTGATTGTTGCTGGGCTGTGCGGCCTGCTGATAGTTGAATTGCTCGCCAGCTTGCTGGTGAGAACGTTTTCTCCGGCGATAGCGCTGCAAGCGGTTGTGCATGAAACAGTGGATTTAAAACGGCGCGCAGCTCCGATACAGACGGTGAAAAATCAAAATCGCGACCTGCGAAGCGAACTGGATCAGCTCAATGAACTCGGGAAAACCCGCGTGAGTATTATGACAATGATGAAAACGATTTCTAATACCCTGCCGGAAGATACTTACTTGATGGTGTTCGGATATACAAAAGGCGATGAAATTACGATACGAGGTCGCTCAAAAATACCGGATCGACTGCCGCAACTGGTTCAAGGACTCCCGTTTGTCAAAAGCATTGAAGAGTCGGATATCGGTGAGAAAGAAAATGAGTATTTCGGGTTCCGTCTTTCGGCCGCATTAAGGAGCACAAACGATGAATAATTTTTTGACCAGACTGTCCCGCCGCGAACGGCTCTACGCGTTGATTGCTGCCACCGCCCTGTTTGTTGGTGGAATCGTTTATCCGGTTCTTCGCAAGGCAGAAACTTATCGGCAGGAAAAACTTGAGGAGTTGGAGGCCGCTCGGGCTCTGCGTGCGACGTATCAGACGATGCTTCGTACGGACGATCAGATACGAACGGAGAATAGCGAGCTGAAAGAAGTGCTCGGCCGGACAGATGGGCTGCTGTTTGAACGGATCGGTAATGATGTGATGATGGAAGCTTCCATCATTAAGTTGCTGAATCAGATGGCTCCGGATCTTGGGCTGGACATCTCGATCACGCGTTCTTCACTCCGTAAACTGCCGGGACAGATGAGCTTTTCAGTTCGCGGTACGGGGCGCTATCCAGAAATTCTGAACTTTTTTTATCTGCTGGAGACGCATCGTCCGCTGATTGTCGTCGATAAATTCAATATGGCTGTACAGAACAGTAAAACGATGCAGAGCAGTAAGTGGAAACCGGGTCAGAAACAGCAACCGGCTCCACAGAAAAAACCGGTAACGTCTGCTGAATTGACCGAGCCTCGTATGAAGTTGCAGCTGGAAATTCACATCAACTGCCGGACGGCCGAGGAGAAAGGTAAATGAAAGTTCAAATTCAACGATTGGTTATTCCAGGGCTGGCTGTTCTTTGTGGTCTTGCCGCTTTGGCACTGATACCGGCGCTTCACTTGCCTCGATCTGGCTCTGATAAAAAACAGGATAGTGCCCGTCCAGTTCAGGCCATCGGATTGGAGGCGTTTAACGAGATATCGCCGACCATGCAGGAAGTGGTCGCCAAGCATCTTTTTATTCCTGAACGCAAGGCGACCGGTCAAAACTCGTTTCCTGACCTTGTGGTGAAGGGTGTTTTTCTGGGGGATGAACGCAGCGTAGTTTTTTCCTTAAAGTCTAAACCTCAGGCCAACCTGCGGGTTTGGGCTGGTGGAGTTCAGGGCGCGCTGAGTCAGATTACGGATCCGCGCGATCCGCGTCAGCCGATTGCGCAGTTTCTGCGGGATTGGACTATTAAAGAAATCAGTTTCAGCGGGGTTACCGTCGCACATTTTATCACGGGTGAAGTGGAAATATACGCCGTGGATTATACGCCGGATAAAAAGGTGAAAGATGATGCCTCTCGCGGTTACGGGCAGGGGATTATTCCTCAGGGCGACGGCGGTCAGGCGGGGGGAGCCGCGCGGACAGCCTCCGCGTCCAAGACGTCCGGTCAGACGACCGCTAGTGGACAGCCGGTTAATCTTATGGCTGACCGTGTTTCTGCTATGCTGCAACGGATGAGTCCGGATCAGAAAAAGCAGTTTTTACAACGGGTTCAGCAGGGTGTGTCGGGTGCGGCACCCAATAAAACGACGGATAGTAAACAGTCAACATCTAAAAATACCCCTGAAAGCACAAAAAACAGCAAAACTGGATCAAGTAGCACGCAAAAGAAAAAGACAAAATAAGGGAAAAATAATAGTTAAAAATAATTGGAAAAAAAACGTGACATTTCGATTGTTCTGGAATTAAATAGAACTAGATACAGGGAATATGGTTTTTTAAGAGAAGGATAAATTTATGAAAAAACTCGTTAAGGCTCTTGTTTTGTTGGCTCTGGGTTCCATTGTTTACGGCTGTTCATCGGCAAGAGAGTTTAAGACACACCGTCCACCGCCGGATGCGTTTAATACGTACTATATGCAATATACAAAACTGCCAGGTCAAAAAGTATGCGTGCTGGCTGTAGATGGTGATGGAAGTTGGGCTTTTGGCTATGAATCGGGGCGTGCAACACTCGAACAGGCTACCGAGCGTGCTGTCAAGGACTGCAATGAGCAGCGGCGACTCCGGAAGGTTATGTCTAAACCACATCTGTTCGCAGTTAACGACGAAATAGTTTACTACAAAGACCTACCAATGCTTGGTGTTAACGATAACGAAATAATTTACAAACAGCAAAAATAGTTCATCCATGAAGCTCTGGAACTACATATTGCTGTTTTTCCTGTTAGTCGCTGGGATTGCGAGGTCGGCGGTGTTTGGTGACCTTGCTGTTTTTGCGGCGAAAGAATATTTTGGAGGCTATGTTGATCGGAGTGCTTCATTTGAACAATGTATGGTTTTTTTGAATGGTAGAGGGGTTTCTATTTCATTGTTTGACCTCATGGATCCAGCTCAGGTTGTTAAAAAAGAAGATTTTGCACGCATAGCTGGACAGTCGAAGTTGTTGTTTTTAGGCGAGGCTGAATATAAAAGCGGGACAATTAGAAAACCGTTAGATGCAGAAACTTGGGTTGACTATTGTTTGTTGAACGATGTAGATATAGAGCCGTTATGGAAGAGTTTTGTTGAGAAAACCGCAGAGGGGTCGCTTCCAGAGGTGAAAGTTTATTTTAACAGGTAATGTCGGTTGGTCTAATTAGGAGGATGGGAAATGAAAAAAAATATGTCTCGAGTGGTCTTCGTTCTTAGTTTGGTTACCGGGTTAATGGCTTCGACAGCATTTGCAGAGCTCGGACTTCAGAAGATAGCTGCAAATAAGGGAGCCGAAGCAGTCGGTTCGGCAGTTCTTGCTGCCGTGCAGGCGGTTTATACCAATAATACAGACCCAGCAGTGATTCAAACGAAGTTGCAGGCAATTTTGAGTGAGGCGCAGGCAACTGGGAACAAGCCAGCTATTTTTGCTGCGATTCAGTCTGTAATGCAGGGCGCTTCAGCACAGGGTGCTGCGGCAGTAGGGGCGGCAGCTCAAACGGCTGTAGCGGTGGTCTATGCTGCCAATTCGGCTCCTGCAGTTACTCAAAGTCAGTTGAGTGCAATTTTAAGTGGAGCCTCCTCCAGAGGGACAGCGCCGGCAAATCTCAATGTAGCGATTGTATCTGTGATGCAGGGTGCCACAGCACAGGGTACTGCGGCAGTGGGGGCAGCAGCGCAAACGGCCGCATCGGTAGTCTGGGCTGGTAATGCAACTCCTGCAGTCACTCAATATCAGTTGAGTCTTATTGTGAGTACGGCCTCTTCGGGCGGTAATGCTGACGCGCTTCGTGGAGCAATTGTCGGCGTTTTGGTTGCTGGTGGAACTCAAAATATCACGCTGAGTACGGCGGCTATTTACGCAGGCACCCCAAGCAATTTACAACCGACTGCTAATGATACGGTTGCGAAGGCTACACCGTTGGTAACGAATCCAGCCCCAACACCACCATCGGCTCCTGTCAACGCTGGTACTCAACCCGTCATCCCAGGAGCCCCCCCCTCTGCAGATAGTAATAGTGGAAACCCATTGCCTCCGGATAATCCTCCAGTTGATAACCCTGCAACACCAGTTTAAGTGTGATTTTATAAAGTGTCCTGTTTGTCTAAAAAAGGAAATGGTGGTTAATATGAATATGAAAAAGTATAGTTTTGTCGTGCCTGTTTTAGTAGGACTGATGTTTGGACAGCTTTTTGCAGAAGGGCGGAATGCCTTTGGCTTGGAAAACACGATTAAGTTCGGTTACAATGATAACTTGTACCAAAACAGTAGCGGGGAAAAATCCGCTTTTATAAGCGACGTTATCGACCTTTCTTTCCGTGCGGCTCTTTCTGACCGAACTGATATACTCGCCAAAACACAATTAACTTTTCTCAGTGATGAGGCCAGCACTGAACTTTCTCCTAGCATGTACGTTATGTTGACTCACGGGGTTTCTCCTAGGTTGCTTTTTCGACTTTCTGAATATTATCGGCAATCACCATCGACCGGTAGCGGAACGGTTGTAGGTACAAATAAACGGACTAGTTATTACGAAAACAAGGTACGAGGTTCTGCTGATTATATTTTGGATCAAAGGAATCTGCTGACGGCTTCCGCAGGACATGCTATAATGCGAAATAAAGATGATAAGAAGGATGGACTTAATCTGGACTACACAACGGTTGATGCCGGAGTAGGCTGGAAGCATGATATTGCGCTCCAACGCACCTATTCCATCGTGGATATCAAAGAGCGGCACACAAAATATGAAAACCGGAATTCAACAATGGATGCTACCGATATTTCGGCAGGACTTGGGCATACGTTTAATCCCGAATGGCAAGGAAATTTTTCGGCGGGTGTTACTCATGCCCGACCAGATGAGGCGGGTGCTGTAAATGAAAGTAGCTTAAATCCGTTGTTCAATATCGGGCTGACCTACACTCCTTCTCCGCTTACTCGACTGAGTGCTGGTTTTTCGAGCAGGTATCAGGAGTCTGGGAATAACAGTTATGGCGGGGAAACCAGTCACGAACTGTCGTTTGGCGCACAGCATAGTCTGACGGCTAAACTCTTGGCTAAGGCTACAGCTCGGTTCACAAAAACCCAATACGATGAAAATTCTACTATGTCGACGACTGCAACAACGGAAGAAGATCGCATGGATCTTGATTTCCGTTTGACGTACACAGTCAACCGTATTAATTTTATTGAAGCTGGTGTAAAACACACTGAAGTAAACCGCGATGTTGGTGTAGATTGGGATCAGAACATGGTGGATGTTGGCTGGCGCATAATTTTGAAGTAGAAAGCGTGTAGGACAGCAGCTTTAAATTATGGTGAGGTTTAATCGCCTCACCATTATTGTTTAATAAAGGGCTTAAAAATGAGTGAAAATCAAAAAAAAGAAACGACACTGCACTTTCTGGATTACTGGCGGGTTATCCGTTCCCGTAAGGAGATTGTTCTGGCCGTCCTTTTTCTGGTGGTAATTACCGGAACAGCTTACACGTTTACTTTGCCTAAAATATATGCGGCACAGGCCCGAATCGAAGTGAATAATGACAGCGTAGATATTGATCCTTTTGCCCCGTCGATGAACGGAATGGGTCGTGGGTATGACCCGTACTTCTTACGCACACAGTTTGAAATCATTCAGTCTAAGCCCATTCTTTACGAGGTGATTAATCGGTTGAATTTGCAGGAGGTCTGGGGCCGTAAAGGCGAAAAAATTCCAAAAGAAATTGCTTATAAAATTTTGCGGGCGAGTCTGGATATCAGCCAGTATCGTGATACGAGTTTGATTTCGCTAGCAGCTAAACGGGAGGATCCAAAAGAGGCTGCACGTATCGCTAATGAGCTGGCCTCTGTTTATCGTGATTCCCGTCTTAACGTAAAGCAAAAAGAGATGACGCGGGCTATGGACGCGTTGGGTCGCGAACTCGAAAAACAACAGACCAAAGTTGACGCTTCTGAACAACGGGTTGAAACGATTCGTCAGGAGTTAGATATTACTGTTTTGCCGGGATCGTATGCCGGGCAGCAGGAAAATAGTGTTGAAAAGCTCCGCTTGCAGCAGTTGGAAGGTGATCGTATTGCCGCTCGAGTTGAGATGTTGGTCAGTAAGGCGCGTTATGAGCAGTTGGATGCTATGAATAACGAGGATCTGCTGACGGCTTCTGCTTATCTTACTCAGGATCCGTTTGTGGAGGCGATGCGTACACAGATTAAAGATTACGATGTCGCCTTAACTTCATTGCTTGAAAACTATGGGCCGAATTACCCGGAAGTTAAACAGACGCAGGCGGCTCGCGACGAATTGTCGACAAAGCTCCAGCGTGCGCTAACGGGCATAAAAAAAGGAACTCAGGCTCAATATATTGTCGCCAAGTCAAAATTTGACGCGCTTGAGCAGGAATTACGTGGGGCGAGAACCAGTGATCAGGAGTCGCAGCGTGAAAAGTTTGTACCCTTTAACAAGGCCCAACAGGAGCTTGAGATCCAGCGTTCCATTATGAATGCACTCAAATCCCGTATCGCACAGGAAGGTATTACTTTAGAAGTGCCTCGTACGCCGGTTGAAATTGTTGACTCAGCTGAAGAATCCAGCCGTCCGGTTAGCCCTAATCTGATTTTGAATGTGCTGATGAGTATTTTTATCGGCCTCGGATCGGGTATTGGTTTGGCCTATTTTATTGAATATCTTGATACCTCTATTAAGACGGCTGACGATGTTGAACGTTGGATGGAACTGCCGGTACTTGGACTCATTCCGCAGAATGTGCGTCCGCTGATTGAAGAAGGTCCGGACAGCGAGCATGCCGAAGGGTACCGAGTGTTACGGACGAATATGGCCTTCGCAAATTCAAGTGGGCCAAGTAAGGGTGCTTTTGCTGTATTGAGCAGTGGTGCTGGTGAAGGGAAATCAACCACGGCATTCAATTTAGCCTATATTTGCGCGCAGCAGGGTGAAAAAGTTCTGCTGGTGGACGCCGACTTGCGCCGCCCTGTGCAACACACCATTCTTGGTGTTTCAAATCGCTTTGGTTTGACCAATGTATTGTTGCGGGACGTGCCGGTTGAAGAAACAATTAAAACAACTAGTGTGCCGAATCTTCACTTTCTACCGAGCGGCCGTCTGCCGCGCGCTTCGCTGGGAGTAATTGATCCGAAGCGTATCAGCGAGCTGGTCAATAGCCTGAAGCAAAAATATGATATCATAATCTTTGACACGCCACCGCTTGTGGGTATCAGTGACTCATCGGTTATTGCCAAGGAAATGGATGGCGTAGTGATGGTTGTTCAGTATCGCAAATATCCGCGCGATATGATTATCCGTGCCAAGCAGATGCTGGATACTCTCGGCGTTGCTCAAGTGGGGGTTGTGCTTAACAATATCAATATTATGCGGGATGATTACTACTACTATTACCACTCATACTATTCGAATTATCATTATTATCGTTCACAGGAATCTAGTCCGGTTGTTTCACAAGGGACGCAGGGCACGGTTTAAAAGGAGTATGGATGAAGAAAGCTGGAATGTTTTTTGTGCTGTTGATGGTACTTCTTTTCGGGGGATGCATGGGCTATCAATCGATGACGGGAAAAGTTCCCGGTGAAGAAGACCAGTCTATCGTTGGGATGTACCAACTGCGCGCTTTGGATCCGCTTCAGATTAGCCTATTAGGGATACCTGAGGAAAAACAGATCGAAACCGTTATCGATGAGAAGGGGACGATAACCCTTCCTTATATTGATGAACCGATCACAGCGTTCGGAATGACGACATCTGAGCTCGAACGAAAGATACAGCGCATTTACACAGATGGGAAAATATATCGCAACATTACGGTCAACATCTCAACAAAGGCCAAAATCTACTACGTGGAAGGTGAGGTTCGTAATCCTCAGGAATATCCGCTGAATCGCCGTATTACATTATTACAGGCGATTGCCGCCGCTGGTGGGTACACGGAATACGCTAATAGAAGAAAAGTTACAATCACCCGTAATGGGCAGATTATGAAGTTCGATTCGAAAGATCTTGAGAAGCACCCTGAGGGGGATGTTTTAATTGAATCGGGGGATCGGATTAAAATGCACCGAGCGATTTTTTAATTCGATGTCGTGGTGTAAGATGGCCGACCGGAAGGTCGGCTTTTTTATTTCCGGAAAGAACGAATAGCGGTATCCAGTTGAAAGCGGATGTCTTTTATTTCCGGAAGGTCTGGGATGCTTGATATTTTTTTAAGCATAGACCCTTTAGGCATGCGGCGCAGTTCGGTCAGCCAGCCGGGATGGTCTGCATGGATGTATAAAATTCCTTTTTTCAGATGAGACGGATGCGTATGCTTCGCAAGTTGTTCCCCGGCAACGATAGACCACCGTTCGATAAGTTTATTAGGCAGTGTCTCAACCTCGGTTTCGTTTTTTTGCAGAATGGAGGCCAGAACATCACGGATGCGTTTTTCTGGGCGTCGTTCTGGGGGCGGAAAGCGTTCTTCCAGATGAAAGCGCTCTCGAGCCAGTTCCCATTTTAGCAGTTGTTCTGGTGTCAGTTTCATATTTTTCTTAAGCAGATGACAGGTTGCAAAAAAGGTCTTAAACCAGCAAACTGTAGCATACAAAAAGGATAGTGCGCATCTTGAATTCGATTCATGAATATATGTTTTCGTTGCTGTTGATGCTGGCGCTTCTCGCGCTGTCGGCCTTCTTTTCCTGTTCAGAAACCGCGCTGTTTTCTTTATCCCCAGATGCCGCGCGCCGGTTGCGGTCGCACCGGCGGATTGATGATTTGTTGACGCTGCTTCACAAAGAGCCATCTGGGTTGCTGGCTGCTATTCTATTCGGAAATCTGGTCGTGAATGTCCTGTTTTTCTGTACCGGGTCTGAAGCAGCTGGACGGTTGGCGCAAGGTCGCGGGGAGTGGTTTGAGGCACTTGGCGGGGTTCTGATTTTACTGATGATTATTCTGTTTGGGGAGATTATTCCTAAAGCCATTGGAATTACTCACCCTTCCGGTGTTTTGCATATTACCGCGGCACCGTTGCGGAGTTGGTTCTATTTTACCCGTCCGTTCCGCCTTTTTATCCATTGGCTACTCAAGCGAATCGGTTTGCATGAGGGGTCCGTCTCAAGCCGCGGGACATATCTTACGCAAGGCGAACTGAAGGAGTTGCTGGATGCGGTTCAACACGAGCCGGGATTTGGTTCGCACGAAAAAGAAATTCTTGAAGATATTGTTAACCTGCCGGATGTGCGCGTGCGGGAGGTTATGGTGCCGCGTGTAAGGGTGTTGCGCAGACCGCTGGATACAGATCTCGCGGAGATGCTTGATCAGGCTCGCCAGCACGAATACAGCCACGTGCTGATTTATCGGGATAAGGATGATGATCCGCTGGGCTATGTAAATATTCGGGATGTGTTTATGAGCAGCGTTCAGGCGGGGTCGCTTGAGCCGCTTATTAAGCCGCTGATTTTTGTTCCGGAAATGAAGCGGGCGGACGTGCTGTTGCGTGAATTTATGACCCATGATTGGCAGATTGTTGCTGTCGTTGATGAATACGGCGGACTGGCTGGCGTGGTTACGATTGAGGATCTGCTGGCTGAAGTTGTTGGTGATTTTGAGCCGGAAAAGGTGGATGAAATTCAAAAGCTGGACGACGTGACGTACCGGCTACACGGACAGATTCCTATTCGGGCCTGGCGGCAACTTTTCACTGGGTTTCTTCCCGGTCAGGAGGTTGATACCTTGGCTTTTGATACGCTGGGAGGTTTCGTTGTTTCACTGCTGGGTCACATGCCGCATCCGGGCGATTCCGTTTCGGTGCGAAATTTGCAATTAACCGTTGAGACGATGCATCAGCGGCGGATCGGCACCGTGCTGTTGCGCTTAAATGAGCCCGAGGTGGAGCAATGAATATCTGGATGTCCATTTGTTTAATTGCGGCGGCTTTTGCCGGTTCGATGCTTTTTTCAGGGATGGAGACTGGTGGCTATCTGCTAAATCGCATCCGGCTGCGCGCTCGCGCGCGGCAGGGGGATCTAGCCGCCCGTCGTCTGCAATACAGCTTGCGCGATGCTCACCGGTTTATCTTTGCGGTGTTGATCGGCAATAACATCGCAAATTATATCATTTCTCGTGAAGTTACCCGACTCTATTCCGGTGCGACGTTGTGGAATGCAGAAACGGCCGCCACCCTTACACTGACGTTGCCATTATTTCTTTTTGCAGAGCTCATTCCGAAAAACATTTTCAGGCATCACGCAGATACACTCATGTATCGTTGCTCGGCATTGCTTCGTCTTGTGCAGTGGGTTCTGTTTCCGGCGACTGCTTTATTGAAAATGCTTTTTAATTTGCTTACCGGCGGGCGGGGTCGTCGTGAAGAACTGGGCGGTTTTACACTTTCTCTGCAAGGGCTTCGCGAATATTTTGCTGAAGATACGCGGCGGACGGCACTGAGCACTCATCAGCATGATATGATTGATAACCTAGTTGCTATGCACCGAATCACGTCTCAGCAGGTTATGAACCCTGCAGCTGGTATGGTGCAGGTTTCAGAGAAAGCGTCGGTTCGGCAGGTGCTTGATTTAATGCGCACCCGCAATGTCGATCAGGTAGCGATCTGGCGCGGTCCAGCTCGTAACATAACCGGTTTTATTGATCTGTTCGATCTCATGGATCCTGCGTTGAGTCCTGGAGACCCGGTTAAGCCGCTTCTTCACAAAACGGTGCGTGTGACAGCCGATATGCCGCTTACGCGAGCCTTCAGACTCCTCCGAAAGCGCGGCGAACAGACAGCGGTGGTTACAGACCGCTCGGCCCGGGTCGTCGGATTGCTGCATATACGCGATATCGCCCGTTATATTGTTCGCGACGTTTAAAATCTTCTGCAACCGGATGGAACAGGGGTTGCGGGGCACGTCGAACCATGCTATATCTAGCGGCCTAATGGGTGAAAAAGCCCAATATATGGTGGTTTTTAAACAAATGGCTAACGAAGACAAAAAACACGTTTACGACGAAAGTAAGATCAAAACACTTTCGTCTTTGGAGCACATCCGGGCGCGTACTGGGATGTATATCGGGCGAACCGGTAATGGAAGTCATTATGACGACGGGATTTATGTCCTGCTCAAAGAGATCGTTGATAACGCCATTGACGAGTTCATCATGGGCCACGGCAAGAAGGTCGAAATCACCATCGAAGAAGATACGGTCAATGTGCGTGACTACGGTCGAGGCATTCCGCTGGGCAAAGTCGTGGAATGTGTTTCGCGCATCAATACCGGCGCTAAATACAACGATGATGTTTTTCAGTTTAGTGTTGGATTGAACGGGGTCGGCACCAAAGCCGTTAACGCGCTTTCCAGCTACTTTGTCGTTCGCTCCCACCGCGATGGTGAGTTTGTTGAAGCCCGATTTAATCAAGGTGTCCTGGAGGACGAAGAGAAGGGCAAAACGAAAACTGAGGAAAACGGGACGTTCATTAGCTTTTCTCCGGATCCTGAAATTTTTAAAATCTATAAATTCCGTGAAGATCACATTGAGCGGCGCTTGCGTTTTTATTCGTATCTTAACGCGGGGCTCACGCTTATCTTTAACGGCAAAAAGATTGTTTCCGAAGGCGGGTTACTCGATCTGATCGCCGACGAAAGCGAATTTGAAAAAGTTTACGAGCCGTTTCACTGTCGCGACAAAATGCTCGAAATTGCTTTCACACACACCAACCGCTTTAGTGAAGACTATTATTCGTTTGTCAACGGGCAGTTCACCAGTGATGGTGGTACGCATCTGAGCGCTTTCCGCGAGGGCTTGCTCAAAGCCGTTAACGAATACTCCGATGGTAAGTTTGATGGTGACGACGTACGCGAAGGCATTCTCGGTGCGATTGCCATTCGCCTCAAAGAGCCCATCTTTGAATCGCAGACAAAAAACAAACTTGGTAACACCGAAATACGCGCGGATTTGGTCTCTGACATCAAAAAGGCCATCGTTGAAATGCTTCACCGTAATCGGCCCGAAGCGGACAAGCTGATTGAAAAAATTAAAGATAGTCAGCGCCTGCGCAAAGAACTTCAGGATGTCAAAAAGCTGGCTCGGGAGCGCTCCAAGGCCGTTTCCATCCGCGTCCCTCAGCTAAAAGACTGCAAACAGCACTTCAGTAAAGAGAAGGACGTTCACGGCGATACTATGATCTTTATCACCGAAGGTCAGTCGGCCGCCGGATCATTGGTCAGTTGCCGCGATGTAACCCGGCAAGCCATTTATACCCTTAAAGGCAAACCGCTCAATGTTTGGGACCTCAAGCGCGACGCACTCTATAAAAACGTCGAGCTTTATAATCTCATGCGCAGTCTCAATATTGAGGACTCTGCCGACGCGTTGCGCTATGGCCACGTTATTCTGGCGACCGATGCGGACGTGGACGGGTTGCATATCCGCAACCTGATGGTCACCTTTTTCCTGCGCTTCTTCGAACCGCTGGTGCGCGACGGACATTTAAAAATTCTTGAAACGCCGTTGTTCCGTGCCCGCAACAAAAAAGAGACCATCTATTGCTACTCCGAAAAAGAACGCGATGTGGCTGTCGAGAAGCTGGGGCGCGGTGCAGAGGTTACCCGGTTTAAAGGACTCGGCGAAATTTCGCCCGGTGAATTCAAGGCCTTTATTGGTAAAGAAATGCGGCTTACGCCGGTGGTAGTGGACGAAGACCATTCTATTCCTGAAGTGCTTACCTTTTATATGGGTAAAAATACTCAGGAACGCCGCACTTATATTATGGAAAATTTGGTAGTGGACGAAGAAATCCTATGAGCGAAGAACAGGAATTCCTTTTCGGCGATGTTCCGGAAGAAAAAAAACCCGCCAAAAAAGCGGCGGCGAAATCCAAGCCGGTTGAGCCGGAAGAGGTGTTGGACGAAACTCCTGCTCCTAAAAAAGAAGTCCGCTCACGCCTCGCGCTGGATTCGGAACACGGGCCGCTCCGGAAGCTGGTGGATTATAACTTTCTCCAGTATGCCTCTTACGTCATTTGCGACCGCGCCATTCCTAATGTTGAAGACGGCCTCAAGCCAGTACAGCGGCGCATCATGCACGCCCTGCACGAAAAGGATGATGGACGTTTTATCAAAGTCGCTAACATCGTCGGCCATACCATGCAGTATCATCCGCATGGCGACGCCTCCATCAACGATGCCCTCGTTTCGCTCACCAATCGCGGCGGGTACCTTATTGAAGGACAGGGGAACTTCGGCAATATCTACACTGGCGATCCGGCTGCCGCCTCACGATATATTGAGTGCCGCCTGACTCCGCTTGCCCGCGAAGAGCTCTTCAACAAAGAACTCACCCGCTACATTCTCAGTTACGATGGGCGCAACAAAGAGCCGGTCGTACTGCCCTGCAAGCTTCCGCTATTACTCATGCTGGGTGCGGAAGGAATCGCGGTCGGGCTCTCGACTAAAATCTTGACCTATAATTTCATTGAACTGCTTGAAGAACAAATTGAAATCCTCCACGAAAAAATCCGCACGCCGCATAAATGCACGGCACTGCCCGACTTTCAAACCGGTGGGCTCATGGATGTTTCCGAGTACGACAACGGCAACGGAAAGGTTAAAGTTCGCGCGAAAATCGAAGAGCGCGGCGGCAACCGACTCATCATCACCGATCTGCCGTATGGACAGACCACCGAATCGCTCACGTCCTCTATCGAAGATGCCGTACGGAAGAAAAAAGTGGCGGTACGTGCCATCAACGATTTTACCGCCGAAAAGGTTGAAATCGAACTCATCCTTTCACAGGGATCCGACCCAGAGCAGGTTCGGCAGGCGCTCTATGTTTTCACTTCCTGCGAAACCCCCATTTCTAGCCGCATCGTGGTTATCCATAACAATCGTCCCGTTGAAATGACGGTAGATGAAATTCTGCATCTCAACACGAAACAGTTGCTGGTCATCCTCGAAGCCGAACTTAAGCTCCGAAAAGACAAACTGCTCGACGCCTTCCACACCAAAACACTCGTGCAGATATTCGTCGAAAATCGCATCTATAAAAAAATCGAACAGTGCAAAACCTACGAAGCGGTGCACAAAGCGGTCATGGAAGGACTTGAACCCTTCAAGAAAATGCTGCGTCGCCCGGTGGTGGACGAAGATATCGAAATGCTCCTTGCCATTCAGATTAAACGCATTTCGCTCTTCGATATGAACAAGAACAAAGAGGAGCTCGAAAAAATCCTCGAAGAGCTGGCTGAAGTGGAGAAAAACCTGAAGAGCCTCACGGTCTATGCCACCCGCTACCTCAAAGACCTTATCAAAAAATATAAAGACCGCTATCCCCGCCGCACCGAAATCAAAACCTTCAAAGAGATCGAGGTTCGCGAATTAACGGCCAGCGAACTCGACATCAAATACGATACGGAGGCCCAGTTTGTCGGTTCCAACGTCAAAGGTGAAACCCTTCTGAAATGCTCCTCGCTCGACAAGCTCATCTTTGTTTGGGACGACGGACGTTACCGGATGGTGCCGCCGCCGGAAAAACTCTTCGTTGACGGCAATCTCCAATATCATGCCATCTTCGATCGTGACCGCGAAATGACCTGCGTTTACGTTCATGCGCGCGACACCTACATCAAACGCTTCACCTTCGGCGGAACCATCATGAACCGCGACTATCAGATCGCACCTGAAAACTCGAAAATCCTGTTCTTTCAGGAAGGCTGTCCTGACGAACTCTACCTGCGCTACCGTCCGGCCAAAGCCCAGCGGATTCATCAGCAGTTCTTCAAAATCAAAGACCTCGCGGTTAAAGGCTCCAAAGCCAAAGGCAACCGACTCACCACCAAATCGGTGCAATACATCGACACCAAACCCGGACGCTGGTGGCGCGACGACGAAGAAGCCCCTCAAGGCGTCTTGCTCTGATTTTTTGCGTTCTCTGCGCTCTTTCGTGGCTAATAATGACTTCTGTTTATGACATTCAGGCCTTGGGAAAACTGATTCGCGACCCTTTTCAACGGAGGAATTTCCTCAACGCGTATATCAAAAAGGCCCTGCCACTCGAAGAATGCCCAGAACCAGCCTCTCAGTTTTTACAAACCTTGGAAATTATCGAACGCCACGACTCGCAGCGCGATGGCGCGACTAAACTGGTTTTCCAATGTTTGGAAGATGGCGCGAGAATTGAAGCCGTCATTCTGCGTATCGCCTCTGGCCGGACGAGCCTTTGCATCTCGTCGCAAGTCGGTTGCGCCGCCGGTTGCACCTTCTGCGCGACCGGTAAACTGGGCTTTATCCGCAACCTGACTGCCGCCGAAATGCTTGACCAGGTTCTGCTCGCCAAACGGCTCCTACGTGAAGAAGGGAAAACGCTTCGTAACGTCGTCGTCATGGGCATGGGCGAACCGCTCCGCAATGAAGACAACCTTTTCCAATGTCTGGAAATACTGCGCGATAAACGTTTTTTTAATCTATCTGATAATCACCTGCTGGTTTCCACCGTCGGTATTCCAGACGCTATGCTGCGTTTCGCGGAACGCTTCCCGAATATCCGGTTGGCACTCAGTCTACACAGTGCGCGGCAGGAAGTACGCGAACAGATTATGCCCATTTCCAAGGTGCATACCTTGGAAAAATTGAGAATTTTTTTTCCAACTATTGGAATTTCAAAAACCAACCATAATTCAAATGCCACGACCCACCCCAACCTGCGGCCACCCCTCCAAGGGACGGGAGTTCTTGAAATCCCATCCCTTGGAGGGGTGCCGGAACGACGGGGTGGGTTCTCTGATTCATTGCGCAACGGCAACTTTATCCGCAAGAGTTTTATGATTGAATATCTAATGCTCAAGGGCATCAACGATAGCCCCGAAGATCTTGAGGCACTCAAGATCTTTCTGAAAGGAACTCAAGCGCACATCAACTTGATTCAGTTCAATGCCCATCCCAACGCACAATTCGAACCAGTTACCACCGAAACGCGCAAAGCATTCGGCGACGAATTGAAACGCGCCGGATTTAAAGTGACGCTCCGCTATTCCCTCGGCGACGACATCGCCGCCGCCTGCGGCCAGCTGGCAGGAAAATAGTTTCCAAACAGTGGAAGAATCCGGTAGAAACTTTCCAATCTTTAAACAGGGGATCGGATGGGCGCAACAGAGCCGGATGTTCAAAACTTTATTGACCGCTGGGAGAAATCCGGTGCGGCAGAACGTGCCAACTGCCAAATTTTCTTGACTGAGCTTTGCGCCCTCATCGGCGTGCCTCCGCCGGAGCCCGCCACGCCAGACACCAACCTTAACGCCTACGTTTTTGAACGTGCCGTGAACTTTGATCGTGGCGAAGGCACAACCAGCACTGGACGGATCGATCTCTATAAACGCGGCTGCTTTGTACTTGAAGCCAAGCAGGGTTCTGGCTCGCCCGCCGTCGGAACCCCTTTTTCGTCAACCATGCGCGAAGCGCAGGCCAAACTCAAAAAGGGCACCGCTCGGCGCGGCACGGCGGCGTGGGACGGTGCCATGCTGCGTGCCCGTGGCCAGGCCGAGCAATATATCCGTGCACTTCCTACCAACGAAGGCCGTCCGCCGTTCCTGCTCGTCGTCGATGTCGGCCATTCCATCGAACTCTATTCCGAATTTTCCTGCACCGGTGGGGCCTACATTCCGTTTCCCGCGCCCGGGGTCCATCGCATTTTTCTGCGCGACCTCGAACGCGCCGACCTCCGCGAACGGTTGCGCGACCTCTGGACGGAACCGTCCAAGCTCGATCCATCCAAACGCAGTGCACGCGTCACTCGCGAGATTGCCGGACACCTGGCGCGTCTCGCCGTATCGCTTGAAGCCGACGGCCACTCCGCCGAACGTGTCGCCGCTTTCCTCATGCGCTGTCTTTTCACCATGTTTTCCGAGGATGTCGGCCTGCTGTTGCGCGGCAGTTTCACTCGGTTGCTGGAAAGCCTACGTGCCACGCCGGAGCATTTTATTCCGTTGGTTGAAGAGCTGTGGCAAAAGATGAATAGCGGTGGTTTCTCCACCACACTGCGTATCAACATTCTTCAATTCAA
>JBBQSL010000039.1:0-22730 GCA_038213895.1 Kiritimatiellales bacterium
CGGCCAGCGGGAGCGTGGCGAGCACGGTCGCAGTGGCTCGAAGATGGAGCAGAAAAATCATGATAACAAAGCTCGCGAGCAGAGCCTCTTCGGACAAAGCTTTCTTCAAGGTGTCAATGGTCTCATTGACGATGGTCGTGCGGTCGTAGAACGGAACGATGCGAACTTTCGACACCCGCCCGCCCGCCAGAGTTTTCTTCGGCAGACCGGTTTCGATCTGCGCGATCTTAGCCTGAACACGCTTCATCACCTCGCGGGGATTTTCGCCGTAGCGCATGAGCACCACGCCGCCGACGGCCTCAACACCGGCCTTGTCCAGCGCACCGCGCCGGAAGTCCGGCCCCATTTGTACCGTCGCCACGTTGCGCACCGTGATCGGCGTGCCGCCTTCCTGCCGGATGACGATCCGCTCCAGATCTTCAGCCGTCTTAATAAACCCTACTCCGCGGATAAAAAACTCGACTCCGTTGTTCTCGACGGCCTTGGCGCCCACATCGACATTGCTCTTGCTGACTGCCTCGTACACGTCCATGAGTGTAACGCGGTGAGCACGAAGTTTGTCGGGATGGATATCAATCTGGTACTGCTTAACAAATCCGCCGACGCTGGCAACCTCACTAACACCTTCGACCGCGTTGAGCTGGTAACGCACATACCAGTCCTGAATCGAACGCAGTTCGGCAAGGTCAAAACCCTCGCCTTCCACCGTGTACCAGTATATCTGACCCAGAGCGGTCGCGTCCGGCCCGAGCACTGGCGTAACCCCTGCGGGCAGACGTTGCTGAGCGACATTCATCCGCTCCAGTACGCGTGAGCGAGCCCAGTAATAGTCCACATCGTCTTTAAAAATAACGAAGACCATTGAGAAACCAAAGCCGGACATGGAACGGATGGTCTTAACGCCCGGGGTGCCCGTCAGGCTGGTCGTGAGCGGAAATGTGACCTGATCATCTACGTCCTGTGGACTGCGGCCCGCCCAGTCGGCAAAAACGATGACCTGTTTCTCTCCGATATCCGGAATCGCATCAATCGGTGTACGCACGACAGCGAAATATCCGCCCGCGCACAGCCCGACAATAATGAGAACCATCAGAAACGTGTTCTTGAGACACCAGCGGATGATGTTATTAACCATTTTGCCTCTCCGTTAGTGCTGCTGTCCTTCTGCGTCGCCTGTCAATCCGCCAGGATAGAACAGACTGGGATGTCCGGTAATCTGAAACTGGCTGTCGATCAGGAACCCGCCGCGAGTCACCACGCGCTCGCCTTCGCCTACACCGCTTATCACTGGGAAAAATCCGGCCGTGCGCGGTCCTAAAATAACCTCACGCGCTTCAAATAATCCACGGGACTTCTCGACGTATACGATCCGCCGCGTCCCGCTGTCGAGTACCGCACTGACCGGCACGGCCAGCAGCCCAGTGCCAGAAACAGCGGGTGCCGCCTGAACTTGCGTGAGCTTCATGCCACAAACAGGGCAGTTTCCCGGATTGTCATAGGTTTTATCTCCCTCGCACTTCATGGTGCAAAAATATCTGGCAGGTGCGGCAGCAGCGGTCTGAACAGCATGACCGGCGTGGCCGACAGGCTCAGCCGCCGTAACCGCTACTCCAGGAATCTGCTCCAGAGGCATTTCGCAGACGGGGCAAATGTCCGCCAGGTCGCGAAGCACCTCGGGGTGCATCGGGCAGGAAAATTTTCCTTCGATGCCCGTGGGCGCGGCGCGTCCGTCGCCAGCCAGAGCCGACCGAATCACCGCACTCACAAACATACCCGGCTTGAGCGCGTGATCTTTGTTCTCCACATGAACGGGCACACGAATCGTGCGGGTCTCTTCGTTCACGATCGGCTGAACAAACGTGACCTGCCCCTTAAACACGCGTCCGGGAAACGCCTCGGCAGTCATTTCGACCTGCTGTCCGTACCGGATCCACGGCAGATCCGCCTCGTAGATGTCAAGGTACACCCAGACCGTATCGAGATTGGCGATGCGGTAGAGCGCATCACCGGCTTTGAAGGCGCTATTCTTCACAATCGACTTCTCGATGACCGTGCCCTGAACGGGCGAATACAGCGTAACGCGGTCCGTGAGCGTTTTATTCTTAATCAACTCAGCAATTTGATCCTCGGTGAGACTCCACCGTTGCAACTTAGCTTTAGCCATCTCTGCCAGCGAATTAGCCTGTCCTTCTGTGCCGCTACGGAGGGCAATCAGCAGTTCCTGTTGAGCGGCAATCAGGTCGGGGCTGTAAACTTCGGCGAGGTGATCGCCTGCTTTTATTTCAACGCCGGTGAAGTCAACGAACAGACGCTCGGCGTAGCCATCGGTGCGTGCCGTGATCGTAGCAAGTGACGACTCGCTGTACTGGATCTTGCCGACGGCCCGCAGTTCCCTGAAGAGCTCCCGCCGCGTTACTGGCGTAGTTTCCACGCTCGCCATCGCCAGTGCGTGATCGGAAAGCTGAAGCATGGGTTCTCCGCCCGATCCGGTCTGCGCGCCTGCCGCCGAAATGAGAGGCATCTCGCAGATCGGGCACTTACCGGGATTGGGCAGGCGGATCTGCGGATGCATCGAGCAGGTCCAGATTTCTTCTTTGGCTGCGGCAGTTTGCGCGGCGAAGCCGTGATCGCCGGATGTTCGGGTAAAACAGCCCCGCAGCAGAAATCCTGCAAACAGCGCGAGGACGGGGATCAGAAACAGCTTAGTTCGTTTCATGGAGAACTCCGTTTGTCAGGTTAAGCGGGCTGATATCGAATTTCCCGATACAGCACCCGATTTCCGCCAGTGCAATCTCCCGGTCAGCAACCGCGCGTTCCGCCATCAGTTGAAATTCAAGCAGCGTACGCTGGGCATCGATCAGGGTCATAAAATCCGCCTTGCCGGACGAAAAATCTTGTTTCGCTACAGTCAGCGACTGTTCAGCTTTAGGGATCAGCGAGGTGCTGAAGAGCTTCTTCCGGCGTTCAGCATCGCGGGTCTTGAATATGGCCATGCTCAGCTCTGCCCGGAGCATGTTGTTCATATCCGCCTTTTCGCTGACCGCCGCCCGTGTATCCGCTTCAGCTTCCCGGATTTCCGCGCGGTATTTTCCATGCCAGATCGGAAGGGAAATTCCGGCCATGAAAGCGACATCCGTCTCGTCGCCCATTCCGCTCATACCCGGCATAACCATTCCGCTTGCTCCGAGCATGAAATCAGGCAGGTAGCTGCGGTGTGCAAGTTTCTGACGGTACATTCCTGCGGAAACCATTGCATCCGCGGCTTTCAGCTCTGGGTTTAAATTCTCCAGCATGCCCGCCAGCACAGGTTCTTCGAGAATTGATGATTCGGAGGGGTTGACGTTCGGCCAGGGAAGTATTTGCTGTTGCCGAAGATTGAGCAGCCCGGTAAGCCTGGATGATTGAGCAGCGCGCTCGTCTTGCATTGCAGCGAGGTCATTCGCCACACGGTCTTTTTCCACCTGCACTTTAATCAGATCCGAAAAGGGAGTCAGACCGGCGGTGTAGCGGGTATTCACCACGCTTTCCAAATCCGCTAGAAGCTGAAAATTGTTGGCAGTTACTGCGGTGGCGCGTGAAAGATAGTGATACTCAAAAAACGCCTTGGATACGCGATCGTAGAGCAACACGCGTTCCGCCTCGAACGTGTGCATAGACGCCTCCGCTTCTGCAGCAGCGCTCTTTTCGCGGAGAGCCAACTTCCCGAAAGCCGGAAACAGTTGCGTCAAACTCACCTGGTAACGGGTATCGATTTGCTGGACGAAGTATTCAAATGACAACGTTGGATCGTCCAGATACCGCGCCTGCGGAATGCGCTCCAGCGCCGCTTTCCAGAGGTCGAAGGCAGCCCGCACTTTGGGACTGTTCGCAAAGGCATGTTGAATATAATCAGCAAAAACCGAATTTTCGTTAAAGCTAACCTCAGCGGACGGCGCAACGGGTGTTTCGTAGAAAGAGTCGTAAGTTTCCCGATAACGGGTACGCAAAGTCTGTTCGGGAGCTGAAGCGCAGCCGACCAGAAGAAATCCTCCGCTCAGAACAGTTGCTAAAACGAGACCACTTTTATTTAGACTCTTCATGGCACACCCGATCAATTGCTCCCGCTGATGGCGGAAGGTGCCGCCCTGCTGAAATTCGCGTTCAAAGGCAGGGCGGGTTCTCCTATATGATCCGCATCATTTCACGGGTGCTTTTTGTGGCTCCACGCCGTCGGCTTTCATCTTCGCGATATATTTGGCCGGATCGGCCTTCACCGCACTGATACATCCACCGCAGCAGACATAGATGCGATAACCATCCGCATCCACATACAGCTTCGGATTAACAGCCCCGCCCATCACGGGACACGTTGTCTGCGCTTTGCCTTCTGCGAAGGCGACCGTTGCTGCACCCAGCAGCACGGCAATCAGCATACTCTTCTTCATAACTAACCCCTTTCCATTATTCCAATCATCCATCATTCCAGTCTTCAGTACTGCTTCTTCATCACACGCAACAGTTCATCCAACTTTTCATCCGCATTTTTCTGAGAGCCGGACAAAAAAGCATCACTGACGCAGTGATGCATATGTTTCTTGAGAATCTGCATCTCGACCGAGCGAAGCGCGGAGCGTACCGCCTGAATCTGCGTGATGATATCGATGCAGTATTTCTTCTCCTCGACCATCTTCCGAACGCCCAGCACCTGCCCGGCGATGCGCGAAAGCCGGTTAAGTGTTTCCTCGTGTGTGGTTTCCTGTCCTGCCTTTTTCATATCCGCTTTTTATACCCCCCACCGGTATGTGTCAATAAAAGAAATCGGAATAGTCGGATTTACTCAAACAGCTCGACGAATGCTTTGAGGACGAGTAAAAAGTCCCTATGAAAAAAGAAATTATCCGCACACCGGATAAACCCATCCTTGCCGGTCCTTATTCTCAGGCGGTAAAAGCCGGCGGAACACTATACTGTTCCGGACAGCTTCCGCTGATTCCCGTCACTGGCGCGATTCCAGACGGCATTGAAGCTCAGACGCGACAGGTGCTGGCAAATTTAAAAGCTGTGCTGGACGCTGGCGGTGCAGATTTTGGAAGCGTCGTCAAAACCACCGTCTTCCTAAAAGACATGAACGATTTCCCCTCTATGAACGCTATCTATGCCGAAGCTTTCACCGAAGCGCCGCCCGCCCGCTCAACCGTGCAAGTCGCCCGGCTGCCCAAAGATGTCCTCGTCGAAATCGAAGCCATTGCGACCCTTTAACCCATGAAAGCCGCTGAACTGAAGAAGACCTTCCGCTGTTACGGACATTTCTACCGTCTAAAGGTCGAAGGAATCGAACCGCAGCTTTGCCGGAGCGTACTGGAAATCACTTCCCTGCCGCGTGAGGCCGTCGGTACACCGAGCGATCCAAACGATCTGTTCAGCGGTTCCGGCGTGGCGCGCAGTCTGCCGGATGCAATCGTTATTATGATGAACCCCGGTTCGTCGCGCCCGATTGAAGACGGAGATACAGATAGCCTTTTAACAATGCCTCTGCCTGACGGTTTTCAAAAACCGCTGGTGCTGACACAACCGGACAACACGCAGTATCAGATTATGCGTATTGCTGTTTCCAAGGGTTGGAATCACGTCCGCGTGCTGAACATCTCCGACCTGCGCAATCCGAAAAGCCCGAGTTTTATCGCCAAGACAAAAGTGCTGTCCGCCCTGCCCAGCGGCGCAACGCATAGTCTATTCTGTGAAGAACGTTCATCAGAACGCGAAATAATGCTCCGCCATAAAACAGGTGCTCCACTTATCCTCGGTTGGGGACAGGATGTCGGTCTACTTTCGCTGGCGAAACAATGCCGAAGCCGCATCGAAGGCGAAAAAACCATCGCCGTGCCCGCCGGAAAAAATCCAGTGCTAACGGCTCATCCCAGTCCGATGCTTCAAAGTAAAAAAGAGGAATGGCTGGCCGCTATTCTCGCCGCTGTCCCATAATGATTCCCAATTTATGAGTGCTCAAAATCTAATCCCAGATCGTATCGCCAGCGCCCTGCGGCAGTTTCCGCCCTTTTCGATGTTTGAAGAAGTGACGGTTCTCGAACTGGCCTTAAACGCAAAAGTACAGGTTCTGACCAAAGGCGATCCGGTTTGGAAACAGGGTGATCCGCCTGGCGACGAAGTTCTGTTTCTTGCCCGTGGACGGGTTGAATATTTCTGGATGAACGGCGACCGAAATGAGCTGATCGATGTCCGGGACGTCGGCGATATTCTCGGCCTGTCGGCGTTGCATGAAGGCGAGCCGTACCGCGTCACAGCCCTCGCCGCAGAAGATTCTATTCTCTACGCGCTGTCATGGCCGCTGGTCCGTACGCTGCTCAACACCAACGATCAGGCCCGCTATTATGTGCGGCGTCACCTTTTCTGGGGAACGCGAGTCGGCTGTTCAATTCCTGACACCGGACTCGAAGGAACCGAAGGAAGCCTTAATGTGCTGGATGCTCATCTTAAAGGCGCGCACACCATCACTCCTCGCCCGTCGGAACGCCTGCAATGCTGTCATCCAGAAACCACGATCCGCGAAGCCGCTCAGGTAATGGCAATAAAACGAGTTCCTTCCATTCTGGTTATCGACGGTAACCGTCGGCCGGTCGGCATTGTCACCGGTAGCGATCTGATCAAAGAGGTAATCGTTAGCGGAACAGACAGCTCACTGCCGGTATCCAGCATTATGTCAAAGCCGGTCGTTACGGTGGCACGAAACTCCAGTACCACCGCCGCCGCGCTGATTATGCTGCGCAAACGAATCGGGCAGGTCTGCGTGACCGAGGACGGCACCGCCAATACCGAGGCGCTCGATGTCTGCACACAGAAAGACCTGCTGGCACAGAGCGGCCGGCATCCGGCCGGTTTTATTCATGAACTCCGCCGGGTCCAGTCACCGGCGCGTTTCCGCGAAATCTGCGACGATATCGGTGAAATGGCCCGCACCTATCTGGAGGCCGGGATATCCGGCCTGCTGCTTGGTGAAATCTGCGCCGAACTATATGATGAACTGGTCAATCAGCTGATTAATCTTTCACTGGCTGAAATGACGGATGAAGGAATTACGCTCCTTCATATTCCATGGGCATGGATCGCTGTCGGCAGTGACGGACGGCGCGAACAGGTCCTGCGCACCGACATGGATAACGCATTGATTTTTGCGGCATCTGGCGATCTGGAGCAGGACGAAAAGAACCGCCGTTTTTTTCTGCAGATGGCAAACCGCGTAATCGAACGGCTGGTCAATGCGGGATTCTCGCGCTGCCAAGGCGGTGTGATGGCTTCGAATCCAAACTGGTGCAAGACCGATGCCGAATGGATCGCGGAGCTAAAAAATACCGACAGGTTGATGGAGGGCACCCGATTTCTGAGAGCTTTGATTCTCTATGATGTGCGCTATGTGGCAGGCGATCAAGCCATCAGCGAATCGGTGCGTCAGACCGTTTTCAAGGCGATCGGTAGAAATGCGGCGGTCAAGAAACATATGGCCGAACTGATCGTAGCCACGCCGCCACCTCTAAACTTTTTCGGGAAATTTGTGGTGGAGAAAAAAGGCGGTAACGAGGGCGAGTTTGATATTAAGGCGCGCGGACTGGCTCCACTGCGCGACGCCGCCCGGCTCTTTGCTCTGCACTACGGTCTGCGACAGCACCATTCCACCGGCGGACGCTGGCTGGAACTCGCATCCGCAGAGCCGCAGCTGAAAGAACTGGCTGGCTTGGCACGCGAAGGGTACGACCAACTCCTGCGTATCCGCACACTCATCGGTCTGCAGCGCGGCGATGCCGGACGTTTTATTGATCCGTCTACGTTGACCCAGCTTCAGCGGGGGCAGCTAGTGAATGTGTTCGATGTACAGCGGATGGTTCAGGATTCCGTCCGCATCCGATTCCATCCGGATATACGAAGCGTATGATTCCGTTCTTCCAGAAACCCCAATTACCACTGATTCAAAGCTATATTGCGGCGGCGAAAAACAAACTTTCCGGCAAAACACCGGTTAAGGAAATGCGTTTCGTGGTGCTCGATACGGAAACCAGCGGATTTAATGTCGGAATAAACCGAATTCTCTCCATCGCCTTCTTTGAAATCGTTGACGGACAGATTGATATGTCCCGCAGCCGGAATTGGATTGTTTTCCAGCCAGGGATCACCCCGACCGCAGCCACCGCCATTCACGGTATTCTGCCAAGCGAAACACAGACAGGAACTGAAGAAAAAAAAGTTATCGGCGAACTGATCCCGCTACTGACCGGCGCTGTCGTGGTCGGACATCATATCCACTTCGACGCCGCCATGCTGAATGAAGCCATGATGCGGCACTTTAAAACGAAATTCCGCAACCAGATCGTCGATACCGCTTCGATGGCAATGGTGGAACTGATTCCCTTCCACCGGACAGGCTATGCAAATCAGCGTCCGCCTTCGCTAGATGAAGTCTGTTCGCAACTGGATATTCCGGTGGTTGCGCGCCATACCGCTGAAGGAGATGCTTTTTTAACCGCACAGGTTTTTCTGTTCCTGTGCGGAAAGATCCGCCGACGCTTGCAAAATCGCCGTCTGCACCGCCGCAGCTTACAATTGAGAGATCTGTCGGCCAACCGGTTCAGAAGCTGAATTGACGCCGCTTTTATTTACCACGGAATCCTTGAAGAAAAGTCCGGCAAACGGCATTCTTTCTTCCGTTATGCTTAATAAAAAAATACCCTTTCATCTAATGGCCAAACCAGCTGGACCGGATTGCAATCTGGCCTGCAAATATTGTTTCTATCTGGAAAAAGAAGTTCTCTTTAAGGAACAGAAAGTCCACCGCATGACCGATGAGGTTCTCGAAACCTACATCAAACAGTACTGCGAGTCGCAGAATACACCGGAAATTCTCTTTGCCTGGCAGGGAGGCGAACCGACGCTGATGGGCGTGGAGTTTTTCCAGAAAGCCGTTCAGCTCCAGAAAAAATATTCCGCCGGACGTCCGGTGCAGAATGCCTTCCAAACCAACGGCACGCTAATTGATAACAACTGGTGCAAATTCCTCGCCAAAGAAAAATTTCTGATCGGCTTAAGCCTCGACGGGCCGCGCCACATCCATGACAAATTCCGCGTTGATCGCGGTGGGAATCCAACCTTCGACCGCGTAATGAAGGCGCTTAAACTGATGAAAGCGCACCGGGTGGATTTCAACACGCTCACCTGTGTCACCCGCCAGAACGCGCAGTACGCGCTGGAAATCTACGACTTCCTGAAAAGCACCGGCAGTACCTTTCTCCAGTTCATTCCTATCATCGAGCGCAAGCCGGACGACAAAGCCGCGCACCTCGGATTAAAACTGGCCATGCCGCCCGACCTCGCCGCCGACGACAACGACGACCGAGTTATGCCGTGGACCGTTCAGCCGAAACAATATGGCCAATTTTTAATCGATATTTTCGAAGAATGGGTGCGGCGCGATGTTGGCAATGTCTTCGTGCAGATTTTCGACGTCATGCTCAACGGCTGGATGGATATGCCGCCGCCGCTCTGCGTTTTTGCCGAAAAGTGCGGCAGTGCGATGATCATCGAATACAACGGCGACATCTATGCCTGCGACCATTTTGTCTATCCCGAATACCGGCTCGGCAACATTCTTCAGACGCCGATGACCGAATTGGCCGCTGCGGAAAAACAACGAAAATTCGGCAACGATAAATACGACAAACTTCCCGAATGGTGCCGGAAATGTGATGTCTTTTTCGTCTGCCACGGCGAATGTCCAAAGCATCGCTTCATCACCACACCGACCGGTGAGCCGGGCCTCAACTGGCTGTGCGAAGGCTACAAAATGTTCCTGCACCACATTGATCCGTACATGCGCACCATGGCACAACTCATCCGCAGTGAGCGCCCCGCCGCCGACATTATGGCCATGATCCCGCCAAAAAAATAAAGCCTTTTGATTCGGCTAATCATCCCGTTTCCGCCGAAATTTTTCGGCGACTTGCTCGACAAAATCGGCAATTGAGTCGGGGTTGGCTTAGTCGATCACGGTGTCCATTAATGAATGCTAACGCCCACGACACCCTCCTATTCATCGAAGCCGGGGCGCTTGAACGATCTGGCGCCCGGCACTCGTTTTTCGAGAAGAAACTGTAGTGACTTTCCCTCCGAAGAACAAGACCGCCGCACGCCCATAACCAACCGTTATCGCGAGTAACTGAGTTACGGCTTACTGTTATACTCATTGCGGGTGAAGATCGGTATTTATTCATCTGGGTAGGGATGGCTCACCGAGCCGTCCGCACGCACGCTAAGCCGACTGAGCAGGAGAGCCATTCCACCATGAGGCGCGCCCAGCGGTCGCTCACTACCCTTTATCTTTTTGCCGAATATTATGCGTGATTGGTATAATGGGAGTGTTTTCAGCCATAGGCTGATCTGCCGCAGGAGGAAGCCACGAGAGACAAAAAATAAGAACCTTTCTCAAAGAGTTTATGATTAACGCGTTCGACGTTGACATCTATATACCGTCTCACTAGCCCGAAAACGTTTTCGATTTGACCCATAAAAAAACTGAAGTAAGGCTAATAACACTGTTATGCCAAAAAAAATGACCATTCAACTAAGTGTTCTTTTGATCGCTACTGCGCTTGTCAGCACATCGCAGGCAGCGGAAAATGACGCCACTCCGCCGACGCAACTCGCGATGGAACGTGCCGCAGAGTACAGTTCGGAGCAGTGTGGCCAATCCTTGATTGTCATTTTCAATGGTGATCGAATTTTTGAGCGGTATGCCAACGGGGGAAGCGCTGACCACCTTCAGATGTTAGCGAGCGGCACGAAAAGCTTTGTCGGAATTGCCGCCGCTGCTGCCGTCGAAGATGGGATCTTGAGATTGGATGACTCTGTGAGCGGCAGCCTCACTGCATGGAAAGGTGATCCCGAGAAAGAGCACATCACATATCGACAACTGCTGACTCTTACAAGCGGACTAAAAGCTAGTGAAAGGGGCTTTGCCAAGAAACAACCCGCAGGGAAAGACGTTGCAGACGGACCAATGACTGGAAAGCCAGGTGAGCAATTCAATTACGGTGCCAATCAACTTAACGTGTTCGCTTACGCATTGGAACACTTGCTCAAGACATAAACTTTTGAAGATTATTTGATCCGGCGTGTTCTGAAGCCGCTTGATATCTCGATTGAGTGGCGAGTCAGATGTATTGACGGACATCCACAAGTTGCTGGTGGAGCGTTCATTAAGTCAAACGACTGGGCCTCCTTCGATGAATCTAGAGTTTTTGAGTTTACTCTTTCGCAATCAATCCCCAGACGAATAACCGACGGGCATAACCAACGCATTCACTCTATCGCTGGCTCCGCCCGCTCAGAGTGATGCGTAACGTTGGAATGAAAATAAAATCATTGTCTAAAGAGTGCCACTAAAGTATCATTCTGATCATGAAAACAGAACTTGTAACCACACTCAAAAGACAGGCAACTCAAATCCTTTCTGAACTTCACAGCTCCGGCGAAACGGTTTTAATTACCGAGCATGGGAAACCATCAGCCTATCTGGTCGATGTGGATTCGTATGAATTCACACAGAGCAGAATGCAGATTCTCGAAGGCATTGCGCGAGGCGAGCGCGCCGTTCTCGAAAAACGAACCTATACGCAAAGCGAGGCGAAACAGAAGATGGGAAAATGACTCAACTGATCTGGACAGAGCCGGCTCTGCTGGACTTGGATGAGATCGCCAACTACATTGCGTTGGACGATACGTCTGCCGCGGCGAACTATGTCCAAAAAGTTTTTGATCGAGTCGATCACTTAATGACCTATCCAAACTCAGGGAAGCGACCTGCCGAGCTCTCGCGCACTCCCTATCGCGAGATTGTTATTCCGCCTTGTCGAATATTTTATCGGGCAGAAAAAGATCAGGTGATTATTCTCCATGTGATGCGTTCGGAGCGACTGTTGCGCGCGTACCTTCTCGATAGATAAATATAATTCCAACCCGCGCATTCACTCTAAGGAGCCGCTTTTATTCCTCGAAAAACTTTTTTTCAAAAAGTTCTGCGATTTCGACCAAAGCCGCTTCAGCATCTTCCCCGATTGCTCGTACGACCAGACGAGACCCTTGATGACCTTCCATAGTAAGCAGACCCATGATGCTTTTAGCAGAAACCTCTTCCCCTGCCCGTCCAATAAAAATCTCGCAAGAGAATTTGCTGGCGGCCTTAACCAGTAGTGCGGCTGGACGGGCATGGATACCAAATTTGTTCAGTACCTTAAATTCACGTAAAATGGTCTTTTTATCAGCCATCATTTCGCCGCCTTACGAAGAAACCGTCCAATAATTTTTTCATCCAACTCTTTAGCTGCATCGTGTCCAAGCAATTTGAGCTTATAGTTTAATGCCGTTGCTTCAACAATATTGGCCATATCACGTCCGGGACTTACCGGCAGTGAATAATAAGGAAATTTTAGCCCCAGCACTTCAATTTCATCAGGCTGAATGCCGGTTCGCTCTTCATCTGCATCATTTTTGTAAGGATGCAAATTGATGACGATATCCAGCATAGCATCACGACGAATGGCCGATACCCCGTAAAGGCTGGGAACATGAACTATACCAACACCGCGAATTTCCATGTGGTAACGCGTCATTTCGTGAGCAAAGGCCATCACACGTCCACCCGTACGAACCATCTCTGTCACATCATCAGCCACCAAACTATACCCGCGACCAATCAAGGAAAGTGCCGTTTCACTTTTCCCAATCCCCGCCTGCCCTTGAAGCAACACCCCAATGCCCATAATTTCGAGCATAGTACCCTGAACGCGGTCATGAGGTGCCGTCAGTTCCTCTAAAATCAAAGTACACTCATTAATAAAGTGACTGGTAATCATTGCACTGCGCAACAATGGAGTTTCGTACTCCTCAGCCAGCGCACGAAGTTCCGGCAGTGGATTGCGATTCCGAGAAATAATCACACCGGGAACTTTTTTCTCAAACATTTCCCGCAACCGCGCTACACGATCTTCAGAGCTCAAACTCTTAAGATACGTAAATTCCGCCAACCCAAACACCTGCAGGCGACGTTGAGCAAAATACTGAAAGAACCCAGTCAGAGCCAGACCGGGTCGATTGAGTGCTTTTTCCTCAATCTCCCGATCCAACCGCCCTTCGCCCCATATCAATTCGAGCGAAAGCCGTTCCGCCCCGGCATCCAACAGTTCTTTCAGTGTAATGGCCACAATATCCGTTCCCGTTTACCGCTCAGGATGGTGATGGGTATCTTGAACTTTTTGCTGCAGTTTGCGCAATTGATGTTCGGCTTTCTCGATAGCTTCATCAATCGAGGTGAATAGATTTTCAGAGGTTGATTTCCCTTCAACATGTACATTTTTGCCCTGCACCAAAACTTCGCTAAAATATTCCCGTTTCTGCAAATCAAGCACGATACGCACATCCTCTATGCGAGAAAAATCCACTAACGTCCGCTCAACCTTTCCGTAAATATGCTCTTTAATTCCATCCGTAACCTCGACATGCCGACCTGTAATATGAACTTGCATGAGCTTCTCCTTTCACTGTTACATACTGAACCGTGGACCCAAATAAAGTTCACGGCTCATTTCATCATTAACCAAAAACGAACTGGCTCCTTCACGAAGAACCTTACCTTCGCACATCAAATAGGCGCGATCAACCACCGCCAATGTTTCGCGCACATTATGGTCGGTAATCAAAACGCCAAGCCCTTTGGAACGAAGATCTTTGATGATTTCTTGCACTTCATAAACGGCCAGCGGATCCACCCCGCTAAACGGTTCATCAAGAAGAATCAGCGCCGGATTAGTCACCAGCGCCCGAGTGATTTCCAGACGACGGCGCTCGCCGCCGGAAAGCGTGTAAGCCCGCTGTTTTGCCAAATGGGAAATTTTGAGTTCATTCAGCAAAAACTCGAGCCGTTCACGGCGCTCGCGGCCCGAAATCGGCAATGTTTCAAGAATGGCCATCACGTTTTCCTGCACCGTCAGTTTACGAAAAATAGACGGCTCCTGTGAAAGATACCCAAGCCCCATGCGCGCACGCTTGTACATCGGAACTTTAGAGATATTGCGATCCTTAAACCAGACCTCTCCCGCCGTCGGATGAATCAACCCAACTACCATATAGAAAGTCGTCGTTTTACCTGCACCGTTCGGCCCGAGAAGTCCAACAATCTCTCCAGGGCGAACATTGATATCCACCTCATTCACGACGGTTCGCCCACGATAACTTTTTACCAGTTTTTCAGTTCGGATTAAATAGGTCTCTTCCATTTCACTTCCCAAAAAAGTCAGTTTTAATATTTTTTTCGGGGTAGATCACCAAACGAGCCCGAGGCTCACAGATCATACGCCCACTATCACGCCAAAACCTGATCTTGTCGCCAAACAGGGTGTTTTTCCCATCTTTGAAACTCGGCTTATCTTCCAACACAAATTCATCAGTTTTAACATCGTACACGGCTTTCCCTGAATTCGCTTCCCGTCCTTCACTTATGATTTTAACGCCAGTCAAAGCCTCGATCCAGTTAATTTCATTCTTTTCACCAAAATGTACCTCCAGCACGCCGCAATCCATCGTCATCTTTGGATCTTGAACATGAACATTCTGTTCAAAACGAACCGTTTTCATTTTATAATTAAGAAAAAGCTCTTTAGACGTGATGACCGTCACTCCGTTAGTTCCTCGGGAACCGCTTAATGGCGAGTCGGCCTTGACATTCTCCATCATGTCTTCAATGGTTACTTGGGTTTTATCTAAAATCCGCACCGTTCTGTCGCTGGGGGTAAGAAAATAGCCCTGTCCCTGCACCTGTAACCGGTCCATATCAGCCGTTATCGGTGCGTCCGAATGAGCCTCACGTGTTTTCTGGTTATAAAAACAGTGCGGGGAAACCACCGTCATGGCTGTTTTACCTTCCTTGTAAAACTCAACGCGCAATCCAGTAATATGAACTTCACTGTTATCACCCACTACAGCCTGATCACCAAAAAGCTGAGAGGTCATCACGCCTTTTTCATCATATTCCGGCACACGGAACGATGAGATTTCAACCCCAGCCATCTGAGCCTGAACAACTGGAACCAGAAGGATCTGCATGACGACCGCTGTTTTTCTATATATGCTTTTTATTTTCATATCGTCACTCAACCACCGTCTTATTCATTCCAGGCAACGTCAAAAACCCGCCCGCGCGGCCTTCACCCAACGGAATTTTCAGTTTTTCGCAATGCATCTCCGTCCCGCTCTCATTTTTTACGCACACTTCTTTTTCAAAATGCACCATTTTATCGGTGTAATCAAGAAACAGCTCCTTTGAAGTAATGGTGACAACCCCGCCGGTCGTTACATTCTCACTAGGAAAAACAGAACTGTTCAATTGGCTAGCATCCTCAAGAATCACATAGACGTCATTAAAAACCCGCACGCTGTGCGAACTCGGCTTCCATTCGAACCCTCGCCCCGTCAATTTGATTTTTTCTGCAACCGCCGAAACAACGGCATCAGACTTCGCTTCACGACTTTGTGAGTTATAAAAACAGTACGGTGACTCAATCGTCACAAATTTTTCCCCGGCTTGATAAAACTCCAGATGCAACTGATCAATCCTCACCTCGCCGGATACGCCAACCTCGGCATGTTTTCCGAAAATTTGCGCGGTCATATTGCCCTGCTCGTCATACTCAGGCACACGAAAGCCGGACAACTCCATGCCTTTTTCCTGCGCCACCGAGCAAACCGACAGCAGACAGGCCGTGACTAAAAATTTCCAAATCGTAGAATAAGATTTCATTTTACTTCATTAATTGCGTTTAGTTTTTTCCACAGCTTGGGAACTTCAGCAAATGGCATCGCATTAGCCTTGTCCGACAGCGCCTTGGACGGATCCACATTCGTCTCAAGAAAAATTCCATCCACGCCGACCGCCACCGCCGCCTTCGCCAGGTACGGGGCAAATCGTCCGTCGCCGCCCGACGAATCGCCGGCCCCGCCCGGCGATTGAACACTATGCGTGGCATCAAAAATTACTGGATAGCCCAGCTCGCGCATAATCAGCAGACTGCGCATATCCGCCACCAACGTATTGTAACCGAAAGAAACGCCGCGCTCCGTCAGCATAATTTTTGTATTGCCGGTTTCTTCGAGTTTTTTTATGACGTTTTTCATGTCCCACGGCGCAAGGAACTGACCTTTTTTCACATTCACCGCTTTGCCGCTTTCGCCCGCCGCCACCACGATATCGGTCTGACGACAGAGAAAGGCCGGAATCTGAAGAATATCCACCACCTGTGCAGCCAGATGAATTTCCTGCTCACTATGCACGTCGGTCAACACCGGCACGTTGTACTTCTCTTTAATTTCCGCCAGAATTTCAAGTCCCTTGGCAATGCCCGGGCCGCGATAGGAATTGATCGACGTCCGATTTGCCTTATCATACGATGCCTTAAAAATGAGCGGCACGTTCATCTTCTTCGCCATACTGACCAGCCGTTTGGCCATATCCATGCACAGCTCGCGACTTTCGATCACGCACGGCCCAGCAATCAGCGCCAGCGGATTATTTCCGCCAAACTTCACTCCACCCACATTCACTACTTTAGTCATTTCTTTGTCCTGTAAATTATCTGTTCTTCCGCCGCAATCATCGTCTGCTCTGCCGGACGACTTTTCTCATAAAGCACTTCCGGACATAAATCGGCTCCGTTTTCCCACTCAACGGCATCAAAACTTACGTGCACCGTTTCAAACAGCTTCTGGAGTTTCAACTCCGCAAAAACCCCAAGGTCTAGATAAGGTACCATATCAAACAGACGTTTCTCGCCATTATCAAACAAAAGTTCAACCTGATAATCAAGCCGCGCCACAGCTTGCTGTACAGTCAAATTCATTTTTTTACCACAAAGTCCCTGACACAGCATAGACGTAACCAAAATGAAGGCGACAAAATCATGGCCGACAAAATCATAATAAATTCTCCCATATCCGGCTGTTGGAAATCATTTTGTCGTCCATGATTTTGTTATATTCTCCTCTTTATTTGGTTGCGGCTTTGCCGCGCTGGAACCCCATCGTTCCTCATTCATAATGTGTCCACATCCGGATCACTTTGATAGTCTTGATGTCGTCCATCACCTGATAAACTAGCCGATGCTGAATATTAATACGACGGGAACAGGCTCTGGTCAGATCACCGCGCAATTTTTCAGACGGCGGCGGAGTCTGCCACGGATTTTTGGCCAATACCGCCAGCAGATCCTGCGCTTTGGATTTCAATCCAGACTCCGCTAGTTTTCTGGCATCCTTCTGCGCCTGCTTCGTATAGACCAGCCTCCAGTTCACCAGCCCGGCTCCGATTCGCACTCGTCAACCGGCACGTTGAGACCTTCCGCAACGGACTCCCGCATACCGGGAACACTGAGCAGATGCAATGTTTCCTGAACCGAGCGCCAGTCTTCTTCTGAAATCAGTACTGCTGAATTCCGCTTACCGGCGATCTGCACCGGCTCATGCGAAACGGTAATCTCGTCTACCAGCGCATATAAATTCTTCCTCGCTTCTGTTGCTGTCAGGGTCGTCATAATTTCACCTCAGCTAGTAGCGTACGTTATCGCGTACGATAAGCAATCTGAAAATCAACAGGTCGGTTTTTAGCACCGCATCCTGATTCCACCGCTACCGGAAACGGTAGAGTATGCTCCACCTGCTCAGCTAGGCAAGGTATGTAGTTCCGCCTTCAGGCGGCATAACCTGCTCCGGCTAAAGCCGGTACTACATGCCTCTCAAAGGAAAAAAGGGGGCAGCTGCGCTAGTGAAGAGGTTCTTGAATTTTGATATTTTATTCCGTCGCGGCCAAAATCCGTTCCACTCTCAAAACATCTTCCGGCGTGTCGACTCCGATGCCGACATCTTCTACCTTTAAAACATTCATCCGGCAGCCGATGTAGAGCGCACGCAGCTGTTCAAGCTTTTCGAGATTTTCCAGCTGGCACGGCGGTTCCGCCACCAATTTCAGCAGATAATCGCGCCGATAGGCGTAGATACCAATGTGCCGCCAGTGCGCGCCGGACGCATCGGTTCCGGCATCGCGGACGTGAGGAATGACCGACCGTGAAAAGTAAAGGGCTTGTCCGTCGCGTCCAAAGACGGCTTTCACGATAGCCGGATTCTTCAAATCGGCGGCGTTTTTGATCAGTGCGGCGGCCGTTGCCATATCCCAATCGCCGGAAGCCATGACCTCGGCCAGCCGATCAATTAAATCCGGCTCCATCAGCGGCTCATCGCCTTGAATGTTGATCAGAATGTCACAATTTTCATTCGCGACGGCTTCAGCAATGCGGTCGGTGCCCGACGGATGGTCGACGCGCGTCATTACCGCTTTTACATCTGGAATTTTAAAAGATTCGACGGCATCGACAATGCGTTGGTCGTCGGTCGCCACCAGCACGGCATTCAGCGACTTCGCTTTTACAACCTGCTCGACCACGCGCTGTATCATCGGTTTGCCCGCGATCATCGCCAACGGCTTACCCGGCAACCGAGTCGAGGCCCAGCGGGCCGGAATCACGCCAATCACACGGTTAGTTTTTTTGTTGCTCAGCACCATCTTTTTTCTCCGTAATCCAGAAATCTGTTCCCGGCCCGCGCACCTCATCGAGCGTCAGGCTGACCCGTCCGAACGGCGTACTCACTTTGGCATAGGTCAACAGATGCCGAGAATCGCGAGATATCCGTATCGTAGCCTTTCCTTTGCGCACAAACAAGCCGTCAAACATTGCTTCCGGCTTCACGATCAAACAGGGAATCTTTCGTCCGTACTGCTCCATGTCAATCGGCTCGATTTTGAACGCTTTGATGAACAGGTCATAAATTTTAGAGCCTGACATCACCCGGTAACGGGTCTCCTTGTTCTCTTCCAGCGACACCGACCGCATAAAATACATGAAGCTCATAATGTCGCGGATTCCCGGCTCTATCGTGTAGGTTTTTGTTTCGCCCTTCGGTAGGCGGACATAGTGAGCCTTGAGCGTTTGATAATCAAAAGTGGTGATGTCATGGCGGCGGTAGTTCCGCTGTTTCAAATTCTGTTCAAACCGAACTGGCGTCAACGTTTCCTTATCAATCAGCCCTTCATAAAAATCTTCCACTTTACAGATGTGGTCAAAGAACGGAAAGGTGTTGACGGTAGTCCGCATCGCAAGCACTTCACGCCCCTCAAAGGTATCCATTTCAGTTGAGGCCTTCGCCCACGCGATCGGAACGCCGAGCCAGGAAATGGTGTAGATGAGTTCCTCGCCTACCGGAAACGGTTGTTCGCCAGCCGGGGCGGCGGTGCCAAACAGAAAAACCAGTCCAACCATTATCCCGCAGAAGCGGCGACCCTTCGAACCGGTGGCTTTAATTTTGGTCATTACCGCCCCTCTTTCGCCGTGATCCAGAAATCGTCGCCGGCACCGGACACCTCCTTCAGCCGCACGGTCACCCGCCCGAACGGAACCCAGGCTTTCAAACAAGTCATAATCCGCCGCAGATCGCGCGAAATCCAAAGCGTGGCTTTCCCGGAACGGATAAACAACCCGTCAAATGCCGCCTCGGGTTCGATGCGCAGACTGAGTACGTCTGGATAATTCGACAGCCCGATCTTCTCAATTTTCTCCACATGAACCAACACCTCATAAACTCGATTATTGGCCAGCACATTATATTTCGTAGTCGTTCCGGGCTGCAGTTCCTGACCGCGCATAAAATACATGAAACTAAGGTAATCGCGGGTTTCCGGACTGATCGCCACATTGGTTACCGCGCCCGATTCCAGATTTTCGATCCGGGCCAAACCGTTCGGGTAATCAAAGGTGATCAGATCTTTACTATGCGCACTTCCTTCGCTCATGGTCATGGTAAAGCGCGTCGGCTTCAGCGTTTCCGGATCGAGCAAACATTCATGAACATCGTTCACCTTATAGAACATATCGAAAAACGGGTACGTCTGTGTCTCCACTTTCATGGACACATAATTGGTTCCGTTCTCCTCGACCATCGCGGTGGTTGAAGCCGACCACGCCACCAGAATTCCGTTCCACGAAATATGGTAATCCAGCCGCTCATTCAACGGAAACGGAAGTGATGCGGCGCGGGCGAATGTACAGAAAATAAATAAACCGATTGCAAGAAACTGTCTCCCAAAGCGAAAAGGCCGCCCGTGCCGAACCGCAGAATATCGAACACCGAATACAGAATTTTGAAAGGAAACTGCATCTCTTAAAAACTTCGACATTGCCACTCCACTTCGTTCCGTTGCTGTCGTTCCTCCAGCCTCTGCCTTCGGCGGTCGACATTCCTTGTTCGATATGAACCATTCCCTGCGGTCATTATTTGCATTCGCAAATTATCTTTCCGCTGCGCTTCAAGGCGATATTCAAACGGATTCGCCTCGCGTGAACTGACGGCAAATCACGCCAGCCTCTTTGAACAGAGCCTTGGCCTGCTCATTAAAGTGATACTCCTGCTCATAAACCACTTCAGCAAGCCCCGCATTGATAATCATCTTGGTGCACATCAAACACGGACTGATCGTGCAATAAAGAATTCCATCCTTCACGGAAATACCATGATACGCAGCCTGAACAATCGCATTCTCTTCGGCGTGACAGCAGATACAATCACCCAGCGAATGACCTGACGGCGCATCCGAATTACAGCGTGCGCAACCGCCCTCGTCGCAATTCGCAATTCCACGCGGCGTACCGTTATAGCCCGTTGAAACGATCCGCCGGTCGCGAACAATCACCGCCGCCACCTGCCGCCGACAGCAGTTTCCCCGCCGCGCCACCACGTGGGCGATATCCATAAAATACTCATCCCATCCAGGACGTTTGTTTTTACTCATTTGAACTCTTTCTGCAACGTGTTTTCAGGATACATGATCCGACCCATCCGCTGCGAGGTTTATCAAAAAAACGCCGCCGACATCTCAACCTCATAACCCTAGAAACGAAAATGACCAAACCGCGAATGAACGCGAAAGCCAATGAATATAGATTAGTTTTTGTTTGCAAATACAGTTAATGATTAATATATTTTGCAAACAAAAACTAATGAGATCGAAAAGAAAAAAACTCCAGCGGGATATATTGCCGTCTCCTCACCGGAGCTGACGACAATTGACCTGATGGCTTATCTGAAACAATCCGGCGGACTGCCAACAGTGACTTCGGTACTGGAAGAACTGATCGAATCAATCCATCGGCGGACAAAGGCAACAGTACAGTCAGCAAAAAGTGGAAAGTTTCTGTAAACTCTGCTTCGCCCCTGCTCCGCGTTACTCCGAAGACATTGATCTCGTTCAAAACACTGATTTTTTATGGAGTAGCCTATGACCGATAATCACAATGTCTCACCCCAACTCGAAGCCTTTGGATTTACACCGTGGTTTGAAAACCAGATTGATCCCGCCACGGCGGATCAATGGAAGATTGCGCGCATTACCGCCGTCCACAAAGGCTGGTGCGATATCAGCGACGGTACGGACACCCGCCCTGCCAAAACGACCGGCAAACTACGCCGCGAAGCCCGTACAACCAACGGCTATCTGACCGTCGGCGACTGGGTGCGCGCCACCAATTTCATCGAAGGCGATTTCGCGATGATCCACTCCGTGCTGGAACGGCAGAATACGCTGAAACGCAAAACAGCTGGTCGCGAAGTCAGCCATCAACTAATCGCCACCAACATCGACACCGCCTTTGTCATTCATACGTTAGACAAGGGTTTCAATTTGCCAAAGCTTGAACGCTACCTTTCAATCGTAAACGATAGCGGTATCGAGCCGGTCGTTCTGCTAAGTAAAAAAGATCTCCTGCCTGCCGCCGAGCTGAAAGAGCGACTCGCTGAAGTAAAAGCCCGCATGCCGGACGTGCCGGTTTTTGCCTTCAGCAACACCACCGGCTCCGGACTGAAAGCCGTTCAAAAACTGTTCAAACCCAGCAAGACCTACTGCCTGCTCGGCTCATCCGGCACTGGAAAAACCTCTTTGATCAACAGCCTATTCGGCGAAGAAGATTTATACTTCACCCTGCCCGTGCGCGAATGCGACGGCAAAGGGATCCACACCACGACATGGCGCGAGCTGATTGTACTCGATAACGGTGCACTGGTGATTGATACACCCGGTATGCGCGAGCTGGGCCATCTCGAAACCGGTAGCGGCATTAAAGACACCTTCGACGAAATCACCGCACTAGAAGGACAATGCCAATTCCGAGACTGCACACACAGCAACACCAAAGGCTGCGCCGTGATCGCCGCCGTTGAAGCCAGAATGATTCCAAAAGCTCGCTATGAAAACTTTGTCCGCATGCAGCAGGAAACCGCCGCCAACACGCGGTCACTGCGTCAACAAAAGTGGAAGAACAGGTAGAGCGGAATGAGGGAATGTTGGAATGATGGAATGTTGGAATACTGGAATCTGGAAGAGGAACTGATGCCAAGTGCGCACGATTTCCGGTATTTTTCAAATGTAGAGTAAACGTCCCGCTGGCTCATTCTGCCACAGGAATTTTCAGCAGGGGTTTGCCACCACCTGCACCCCTGTCGCGTGTCGGCACCTGCGCTACCGCCCGTGCCGCCCCGCAAGAGGCAGCGCGACCGCGCAAGGGCAGGATCCAGGCGGCGCGGAAGCCGTAGCAGTTGCTCCG
>JBBQSL010000040.1:0-22430 GCA_038213895.1 Kiritimatiellales bacterium
TGTGGGTGCGGGGTAGTTTGCGCCATTCGATACCGAGGGTGCCGTAGATGGCGGCTTGTCATTCGTCGGGCAGTCCGGCGTTACGGATTCGGTGAAGCGGGCCGTCTTGGGTGGGTAGGTGAACGGTGGTGTAGAGCTTCTAGATGGTGGAGGCATCGAGCACGGTTTGGTTGGTTCGCAATACATAGCAACCGCACAACGCGTCGGCATCATCCATGGACGCATCGTTGCGCGTCCAGGTTAATACCGCTGGCGAGTCTGCTGAGCGTTCAATCGTATAAAACCGACGCAGCTCTGCCTTGGAGAGCATGGCGTGTTTTTTTTGGGCTCGGGCGGCACTTTGACACAGGACAATTTGCTCCGTCCAGTTGATCAGGTCGTTTGGCTTTGGATCGTTCATCGTACAGACGAGAACCTCTTTTTCAGGGGTTCTTCCTGAAAGAGACGATGGGCTATGGCAACCCCCTGGGCATCAAAGATCATTCCAACAACGACCTGCGGGCAATCGTACGCAATAACTCCGTCATCCCCAACACATTCCACGCATGCCATCCCGCTAAAACCGGCCCCAACAGAGCTGTTTGCGAATGAGACACCTGATCGGCGATCACCCCGTCGAGCACCACTGAATCCGCAGTAAGAGCCGCCTTGAGGGTGCCGCCCATTTTCCGTGCATATCGGATCCAGCCTCCATCCTGTTCCACCTTGCGGACGATTCGGTCCGCCCATTCTTGGCATCCTTCGTTCAAGGTAAGCTTTATTTTAAATCTATGGGCACTACAAAGAGAGAAAAATGACGAATACCAACGCCTTACAACAATTTTCAATTTTGAGAAAACAGAAAAAATAATCACAATTAATTAATGAATAACGATTTATGATTTTTTTTTGTAAAAAATGTAAAATTTTTACCTAAAGACTTTGTGCGGAAGTCGGGCTAAGAGCCGCCCGCTGTTTTGATTGTCAGTTTCAAAAACCCAAATGACCCATGTGGGTATATTTTAAAATACCTCAATAAATTCATTGCCATTAATCGGGATGGGATCATTTACGGCAGGCTGTACAGAGGCAAAAAGAAGGTGGCATTTTCGAGCGTGAGTAATGTCACAGACGGGTTTTAGGTTCAAGCAGACAGTCAAGCCCAGCGCGACTGGTTTTCATGATTCCTCCTGATATTTTTTCAGCCGCCAGTCACTATGCCGCTACAATGCGGACGTGCGGGGTAAAGCCAAGAGCTTCACGAATGGCTTGCAGAATCAGGCCGATGTTCCGCATGGTGGGATTCCCTCGCAGGCTTAACATCCGGTGCAAGGATTTTTCATTCACCCCGGTTTCTTCGGCCAGCCGTTTAAAAGTGATTGTCGCATGAACCAGATCGCGCAGCATGGACAGGGCTTCCGCCTGTTCGCCGTCCAGCAGGGCGGAAACCGCCTCTTCAAATGTGGCCTTCCGGAACTTCGGATCGCTTTGAAGTTCCGCCAGAATGGTTTCTTTATAGTTTCTTGTCAGTGCCATGTTCTTACCTCGCTTTCCTGTATGCCGCCCATCGTTCCTTTGCGGCCTGAATATCCGCCGACTGCCCCCGTTTCGATCCTCCGCCCAGCAGAATGATAATGATGTCTCCGTCCCGCTTATGAAACGGAGAACCGCTGCCGTCTTCGTACTCTCTGATTTCGTGTTTCATATAGTAACTTATTCGTTTCTATTGTCAATCTACCGAATCAATGCATCAACCATGCATTCTTCCGGGGTCTTGCAGAACGGAAGGGCTTATGCCTCAGGATGTTTCCCCGCAAATCAAGACGTTACGATCAATCCAATTTTGTGCGCCGTGGATACATTCTTCCGCAGACCCGATTTTATCTCGGAAGTTTTCGGCAGTTGCGCCCGCATGATGCTTCAAGGCCTGTTCCAGCAGTTCGCCGGGCGTTGGAGGACTTCGGTAGTTTCCATATTCTGCCTGCTTTTCAGGCTCGTTCATCCCCGGCATGAGAATAAAGCGCGGTCATGGCCGGTGATCCGTGCCCGACTAGTTCCATAATGGCAACCTGCGGAACCCGATTGGCCGCGCAAAGCGAAACACAGGAATGCCGCAACGAATGAAAGCCCACTTCGACCACGGCGCGGGAACAGGTTGGCTTCTCGCCTTTGCGTCCGCCTTTTTTCCATGCTTTCAGAGCTGTTTTGTATTCTTTCGTTTTTCCGGTGCCGGCCTTGTGCGTTTCAATTTTGCAGTCTATGAAGAATTTTTGAATCCGTTTGGACAAATCAGCATTGCTTTTCAGATAGGCTTCCCGCTCTTCGGGGAATAGAAATTTCCCTTTGCTCTCTTCCTGCAACTCATAAAGCAGACTAATAAGAACTGGGTGCAGTGGAATCCGAACCATTTTCTTTTTGCGCTGGGTCTTCATCGGCATGACGCTAATGATGCGATTTTCCGGTGACGATTCCTGCCGAAGATCATCCTGCCAAGGATTTTCCTCTATGCCTGCCGGAAGGCGTAGCGTCTTAAACAGTCAACGCAGAAGGGTAATATGCGTGTTGTAGGTGCTCATGGAAATGCCAGACTGCATCAGATCGGCGGCGTATGCTTGCGCCAGTGCGGGCGTTACTTGGTGCAGGAATTGAACGTCCTTTCCGGCGGCGAATTTCTGAAACCTAGTCCAGCGACCAGCATATCCTTCAAGCGTCTTCGCGCCGGGCGTGCGCTTATTCGGACTTCCCAGCCAGACCGACTAAACTTTTTCAAGGGCAAGTTTCTGATTGATACCGCCCAGCAACCGGCTTGCTATCTGCCGCCGCTGTTTGGCCTGTTCGGGTTCTGGCAAACGACTCACGGCGAATTTTAACCGTTTAAGATGAAGCCTTACGCCGTCGCCGTCTTTTTCTTCGGCAATCATTTCCCTTATCATCTTTTCAGTGGCGGGCTTTTGGGTTTCGCCAGTCGAACGAACGATGTCTTTTCCGTTCACTTGAAAGCGGGCATAGTAAACCTCGGATGTTCGGGTTTTCCCGTCCGTCGCCGTCCATTCGCGTTTAAATACCTGTGGCATATTTTGCGCCCCTTGGTTTTGTTTTGGCTGATTCCGTCTGTTTCAATTATTCTAAGCGGGCAAAAAGTCAAGGCAAAGCCGTAGCAAAATCACGTAGCAAACGACTTTAATGCCATTTTTTGGCGGATTTTTTTTATAAAACCGACCAGAAATTATTCAATTATGGCAAACAAAAACCCCTGCAAACATTGGTTTAAACAGGGGTTTTGAAAGTTGGAGCCAATGATCGGGATCGAACCGATGACCTGCTCATTACGAATGAGCTGCTCTACCAACTGAGCTACATTGGCCAAAAGAGCGCGTATTAAGCCAGAGGCCGCAACGCGGGTCAAGAGTTTCTCGCGTTGTGTTAGAAACACGAGGCCGCAAAGGCAAGCAGCCTGATTCATCGAAAAGCCCGACCCAGAAATACCGGCTAACGGGAAACAATTTCTAAAGAAATAGCCATGAAACTTTCCGCCTTCAAAACAGGTGTGGAATTCAAGATGTCCGGCATGATGAACATTCCAGAAACTAAACGGAATTGAAGAAGCTTGAACTGAGAAATCCTTCTGTCAGCTGTCAGTTGGGTAACGAAACTTCTTCGCACGCCGTCACGCTTTTGCTACCGTTCCTCCGCTGTGAACCAAAAAGGAGTTTCTATGTTGCTTTCCACACCGTGTAAATTTTTATCTACCATTCTTCCAATCCTTGGAATCGCTCTCTGTACGCAGGCTGCGACCCCCTCAAAAACCCCAGCCAAAAAATCGGCTGCCGCACCTGCCGCCACCGCGCCAGCAAAAAAAGCCGCGAATACAATTTCTCGTGATCCGTATTACAGTGCCGTGGTGATTGATGCCTTAACGGGTGCCGTTCTTCAGGAAGATCATGCCGGTGCGTCGGCTCATCCCGCCAGTATGGTTAAATTGATGAATCTTTATCTGATTCTTGATGACCTAAAGGCTGGTAAACTTCGGCTGGATGAACCGATAACGGTTACTCGCGAGGTGTCGCAAATCGGCGGACGGCAGGTCTGGCTGAAGGAAGGCGAGGTTTTTCCGCTTGAAGAACTGATTTATGCGATGATGATTCACTCCGCAAACGATGCGGCGGCGGCACTGGCTATTCGTGCATCAGGCAGTAGTGCGGCTCATGTGGCGCGGATGACGGCCAGAGCACGCGAACTGGGCTTGCGCAATACAGTTTTTCATAGTGTTCACGGTCTGCCTCCGGGGCAGGGGCAAGAGATGGATACCACGTCAGCTCTTGATATGGCCCTGCTGTCTAAAGCACTGCTGGAACGGCATCCTGAAACGCTGAACTACTCTTCGATCGCCACCCGTCCTTTTCGCACTACCAATCCAGTTCAACTGACGAGTTCGAACAAACTGCTTGATAAAATGCTCGGTTGTGACGGGCTAAAAACAGGCTACTTTTATGAAGCAGGCTTTTCAATTGCCGCTACTGTTCAGCGCGATGGACGGCGTGTGATTGCGGTGATTATGGGAAGCAAGGATAAGAACGTACGTGATTCCAAAGCCGCCGAGTGGCTTGAAAAAGGTTTTGCGAAACTCCCGCCTCTACCGCCGCCTGTGCCAGTTGTTGAGCCGGAACCTGTTCCGCTTCCTGTTGCAGATGAAGAGGGAAATGGCGGCAGCTCGCTCTCCGTTATTTTAATTGGACTGCCGGTGCTGATTGCCGTGATCGTCGCTGTGGTTATCATCCGACGGCGTAAAAGATAAGAACTATTTTTATTCTAGCACCGGATAGCCGACCATGTTAATCAGGTGCTAGTGAGAGACTGCATTCGTTTGCCGCCATCGTAGGCCAGATTGAGGAGGTCTCGCTGAATTTCTTTCTCTGCATGATCTTCGACCGTAACTGGATTGCGGCGGTGCATTTCGATCTGTTCTTCGAGTTCTTTGATGCGCGATTCAATCTGTCCGTCATACGCATCGAGTCCATCCCTCGTGACCGCAACAGCCGTTTTGATCTTTCCTTTGGGAGTTTTGAATTCACTTTCTTTTTAAAACGAAAAAGCCCGCCATAAAAGCGGGCTTTTTTTGTCAGGGAAAGCCCTGCTTAACCAAGCATTTCTTTGGCGGTTTTGTAGATGTTGTCAGCCGTGAATCCGAATTCTTTAGCCAGCGTACCGGCCGGTGCAGAGGCTCCAAAATGATTGATTCCGATGGTGCGACCCTGTGAGCCGGTATATTTTTCCCAGCCGTGTGTCGTTCCGGTTTCAACCGACAACCGGCGGGTGCATCCAGCCGGAAGTACTGACTCTTTATAGTCAGCGTCCTGTGCTTCGAATAGTTCCCAGCTCGGGAAGCTGACGACACGTACCGACTTGCCTTCTGTAGCTAGTTTTTTACCGGCTTCGAGTGAAATGGCGACCTCGGAGCCGCTGGCCATAATTATGATGTCGTGGCCGCTCTTCGCGCTTTCCCAAATGGTGTAAGCACCTTTTTTGAGGTTGCAAGCCGGAGCCAGCTCTTTGCGGTCGAAGATGGGCAGATTTTGCCGAGTGAGGAGCAGGGCGGTCGGGCCGGTTTTATTTTCAAGCGCTGCAATCCACGCGCACTTGGTTTCGGTGGCATCGGATGGGCGAATGACGGTGACGTTTGGTGTAATACGCAGGCTCATCAGCGTTTCAATCGGCTGGTGGGTCGGACCATCTTCACCGACGTAGAAGCTGTCATGGGTGTAAACATAGATGACTGGCAGGTTCATCAGTGCGGCGACGCGGGTGGTCGGGCGGACGTAGTCGGCGAATACCAGGAAGGTGGCGCCGTAAATGCGGAAGCCGCCGTGCACCTGCACGCCGTTCATGACGGCACCCATACCCAGTTCGCGCACGCCGAAGTGAAAGTTGCGACCTTTGAAGGATTTTTTGCTGATATCACCCAGATCTTTCAGATAGGTGTTGTTGCTTGGCGCAAGGTCAGCTGATCCGCCGACGAGAAACGGAACCGCTTTGGCCAGATCCTGCAATATTTTGCCGGAAGCGGCGCGGGTGGCAATGGTTGTGCCGGGTTCAAAGTCGGTAATTTTCTTGGCGAGGTTGTCTGGCAGTTCGCCCGTCAGACAGGCCGTCCATTCTTCGGCTTTTTTCGGTTTGGCCTGTTCGAAGGTGGTAAAGGTCGCGTTCCATTCCATTTCGATGGCAGAATTTTTTTCAGCGACTTTAGCAAAAGTGGCGCGCACTTCGGTTGGAACAAAAAACTTCTCGGTGGAGATGCCGAGCGCTTTTTTAGTTAGTACGACTTCTTCTTCGCCGAGCGGAGCTCCGTGGCAGTCGTGCGATCCGGCTTTATTGGGCGAGCCGAAACCGATCGTGGTGTTACAGATGATGACCGATGGTTTGCGGGTTTGTGCCTGTGCGGCTTTGGTTGCGGCGGAGATTTCGGTGTAGTTATGGCCGTTGATTTCCTGAACATGCCAGCCGTAGGCCTGCATACGTTTTTTAACATCATCGGTGTACGTGAGGTCAGTGGAACCCTCGATGCTGATAAAATTCTGGTCGTAGAACAAAATTAGTTTGCCGAGTCCGAGGTTGCCCGCCATGGAAAATACTTCGTGCGAGATACCTTCCATGAACTCGCCTTCGCTGGCGATGACATAGGTGTAGTGATCAACCAGCTTGTGCGCTTTGCTGTTGAAGCGGGTTGCCAACATTTTTTCGGCAATGGCCATACCGACGGCGTTGCCGCAGCCTTGACCGAGTGGGCCGGTGGTGGTTTCGATGCCGACTGTGTGGCCGTATTCTGGATGACCGGGCGTTTTGCTACCCCACTGGCGGAATCTTTTAAGTTCTTCGAGCGGTAGATTGTAGCCGGCGAGGTGCAACAGGCTGTAGATCAGCATGGAGCCGTGACCAGCGGAGAGAACGAAGCGGTCGCGGTCGGCCCATTGCGGGTTCTGCGGGTTGTGCTTCAGGAATTCCGTCCAGAGAACGGCGGCGACATCGGCCATACCCAACGGCATACCGGGGTGGCCGGAATTGGCGGCCTGTACGCCGTCCATTGAAAGTCCGCGAATCGTGTTGGCAATCAGCTTGAGATCCATGTTTACTCCTTATTAGTCGTTTGATTGGTCTGTGACCGGTTAAAAATCTGCTGGAATTTAGCGAAAACACCGGCTAATGACTAATAGGAAGTGAATGAAATTTTAAACGAAAGGGAAGCGAAAGTTAAAAAGCATAAGTATGTTTTCGTTTAACTCGCTATTTCATCCCATGATTGATTTGCACTGCCATTCTGTTTTTTCCGACGGTACAAGTACGCCCGAGGAACTTGTAGCACTTGCGACACAGGGCGGTCTAACCGCGCTGGCGCTGACCGACCACGATACGACGGATGGTCTGGCGCGCTTTTTTGCGGCGGGTAATAACTCTTCGGTTCAGACCGTTGCCGGCATCGAATTGAGCGCGGAATTCGGCGAAGTCACTTTTCATATTTTGGGTTATCTTTTTGACCCAGCCAATGAGGAACTTCAGGCGGCGCTCCACTGGGTGCGGGCAGGCCGCACGGATAGAAACGTCCAGATATTGGAAAAACTCAATCGGCTTGGTTACAATCTGACACACGACGACGTTCGCAAGCATTCTGGGGATGATTTAATCGGTCGCCCGCATTTTGCCGCCGCGCTGATTGAAAAGGGTCACTTCAAACACAAAGACAAAATTTTTCAACAACTGCTCGGCAAAGGTAAAGCTGCCTACGTTGACCGCCTTCGCCTTACGCCTGAAGCCTGTGTCGAAGCTATTTTTAAGGCGGGCGGTGTTCCGGTTATTGCACATCCCGGACAGATGAAACTGACGGCTCGTAGCCTGCGTCGTCTCGTTAAAAAATTAAAAGAGCGCGGCCTTGGCGGGATTGAAGTCTGGCATCCAATTCATAAACCGTATGAGGCGGCATCGTTCCTACGCATTTGCGAAGAATTTGATCTTGTTGCCACTGGCGGCTCCGACTTCCACGGTGCGCTGACACCTGATCTTACACTTGGACGCGGCTTCGGCGATCTCGACGTTTCAGATACTGTGCTTGATATTCTGCGTATCCGATCAACCGTGTTTAAGCGATGTTAACAGGGGTTTTTGATTCTTTTCAAAGCAAGGGCTGGCAGTCATGACAATAAATCTGTAAAACGAATATTAAATTCATCAACAGACGGGGCTTTTATGAGCACGGACAGCTTTTCTGGCATCAGAGACAACCACAAACGGGGCAAAGTCGGTGATTTCCTGCGCGAGAAAATCCAGTCGGCTTCAAAACTCTCATTTGTTTCGGCGTATTTCACGATCTACGCCTACGAAATGATGCGCGATCAGTTGGAATCGGCCAATTCGCTCCGCTTTTTGTTTGGAGAGCCGCGCTTCGTTCGGAATATTGATCCGGAAAAAACTGATAAGAAGGCGTTCGATATCGAGGATTCAAAACTTCAGTTGCAAAACCGGCTGGAGCAGCGCCGGGTGGCCGCAGACTGTGCCGACTGGATACGCCGCAAAGTGGATATTCGCTCTGTCCGTTATCCGGGATTTTTGCACGGGAAAATGTACCACATGGATAATCATGGCGTGCAGGAAGCCCTACTCGGCAGTTCCAATTTCACGGTAAGCGGGCTGGGTATCGGCAAAGGCGAGCGCAACAATATTGAGCTGAATCTTGAAGTGAACGATAACCGCGACCGGCGCGATCTGTTGGCATGGTTCGACGAAATCTGGGCCGATCAAGCGGTAGTGGTAGATGTCAAAGAAGAGGTTTTGCGTTACCTTGACCAGCTTTACGCCAACCATTCGCCCGAGTTCATCTATTTCAAAACGCTGTATCACCTGTTCGAGGATTACCTAAAGGAGGCTGACAAAGGCGGCCTGCTGGATGAGAAGACCGGTTTTTTTGAAACCGATGTATGGGAAATGCTCTACGACTTCCAGAAGGACGGTGTCAAAGGCGCAATCAACAAAATCCTGAAGCACAACGGCTGTATCATTGCCGATAGCGTCGGTCTCGGAAAAACCTTTGAAGCGCTGGCCGTAATCAAATATTTCGAGCTGCTCAACAGCCGGGTTCTAGTGCTCTGTCCGAAAAAACTAGAAGATAACTGGAAAGTTTATCGCGACAACGACAGCCGCAATCCATTACTGAAAGATCGGTTCGCTTTCACAGTGATGGCGCACACGGACCTTGGACGAGACTGCTACGCCGCGCACAACTGGGGCAACTACGACCTGATCGTCATCGATGAATCCCATAACTTTCGGAACAACGCCAAAGGTACGGCACGAGATGACGGAACCCGCCGGACATCCCGGTATGAGTTTCTGATGGAGCAGATTCTGAAAAAAGGGATCAACACTAAAGTCCTGCTTCTTTCAGCTACGCCGGTGAACAACAACCTGCGCGACTTGCGCAACCAATTCCTTTTGATCACACAGGACAACGCACGCGCCTTTGAAGAGTCGCTGGGGATTTTCAGCATCGGGCAGGTGATGCAGAACGCCCAAACCCACTTTACCAACTGGGCCGATCCGAAAAAAAATCCGGGGCGTAAAGTGGTCAAATTGCTGGAAACACTGGACTCTTCGTTTTTCAAACTGCTCGACGAGCTGACCATCGCTCGCTCGCGCAAACATATCGTGAGTTACTACGGCACCAAAGGGATGGGCGAGTTCCCGGAGCGCCTCAAACCGCTTTCCCGCTCAACCGTTACCGACCTTAAGGGCTATTTCCCGACCTACGATGAATTGAACGAGGCCATTTCCGGCTACAAGCTCACCATTTTTAATCCGTCCGCTTATCTGGATGATAAGCACATCAATACCTACATCAAAGAAAAAAAGGTGTCAGTGTAGAAATTTGTACATTTTAAAAACAATCAAGCGGATAAAGGTTAAGTCGCTTTATTAAAAATCCGTTTTTCACATTTGAAATCAGTTTTTCACGCGCTTTGGCTTTGCCTACGTGCGTCTGGAGCGCAAAGCCGATGGCGATCTGATCTTTCCGTTTGTTCGCGCAAAGCGTGGCCGCGATGTCGGGTGTCGGTTTAAGTTCAATCGGCGACGGCGGCGGCGAAGATGATATGGAAAGGCATGGAATTATCTACAACCGCTGGCGCTAGAGGAAGTCAGAGGGGCTCCGAGGAAAAGAAAGAAACGGAACCGATTGGGAGTAAAAAGTTCAATTGAAAACGAGCTTTCATATGAGCTTTCTACTTCCAATCGAGCCCTGTCTCGACAGGGCCGCGGCTTGCGGTCGCACCGTTTATAGCGCAGCGGTTGTAAAATCAGTGCGTTCACAAACTTTATTAATACCAGTTAGATTAATCTCGTATTACTTGTCCGCCACAGGAGGAAACGCGCCCGGAGGTCGCGTTCCACCTTAACTACTTCACTTCGTCTTCGGAGCTGTTCGGGTCTCGCTGGTTTTTGCCGGTGCGGCGGCGTCCCTGCATCGCGCCCTTGGCTTTGTCGGCGGATTGCTTGACCCGTTCCGCAGATTGCGCCACCACGTCCAATGCTTTTTCCGCCGATTGTACGACGAGGTCTTTGGCGGTTTCGGCTGATTCGATCATGGCGTCGAGGGCCATTTCTGCAGATTGCATAACGATATCTTTGGTTTTCTCGACGGAAGAGATGATAACTCCGTTGAAGCCGTAAATTTCGCGTGCCATTCGCATCGGGTTGGTAATGAAGATATGCGACAAGGCCTTTACTACGGTCATATCGGTCGGCACACTCTTCAGCTTTTTTGCCATAGGCAGAGCGATCGTCCAGATTAATAGAGCGTGTAGTAGCAGTAGTAAATGCAGATAGGAAAACGCGGAGCCATGATAGAGATTAAAATGTATGGGATACAGTTCAAGTAGGTCTTTTATCCAGCCAGCCAGTAGCGGGGCTGTGGTGGAGACCAGTCCAATTAAAAACCAGTGCATCGCCATAGCAATCGTGCGCCCGTCGCGGGGAACGATGGAGGTGAGCATGTTGAGTTGATACATACCGACGGCTGCGAAGACACTACCGCCCAGCAGGGAATTGCAAATGATTAAAAAAACGAAACGGGGAAAAGTAAAAGTGCCCAGCCACGGCAAGACCAAGGTCATGGTCGAGTGATCAATGAAAAACCAGACCGTATGAAAAAGCGGTGCGAGCATTATCATTATGATACCGAACGTGCGGATACCGGCCCGCTGAATGAGCCGCCCAGTATAAAAACTGGTTCCGATCGAGCCAATCAGTCCAGCCATCTGGATAATAGAGAGGTGGCTGTATAGCGCCTTAAAATTCTGCTTTAAATAGACCATGGTGAACGGCCCGAAGAGCCCCAGTCCGAAAAACCAGATACACATAATCAGCGTGAAATAGCGAAAATTTCGGTCGCGTAATGGACGAACCAGTCGTTCAAGCAGGCTGATTCCTGCTTGGGTCGGGGTGGCGCGTGGCTCCGGTACACGAAGGTGGATAATGCTTTCGAGTACACCGAAGGCGGCTCCCAGTACCAGCACGATACCGAATCCGGTCAGATTGCCTTTTGGAAATAGGTCGAGAAACCAGCCGACCAAGCCGAGAGTCACTAGCATGACCGCTGTGGCAACCCCTTGGCGGATATTCCAGAAACGGCTGCGCAGATGATCTGGAATTAAATCAGCCATCCAGCTCCACCATGAGGATGCGCTGCTTTGGATCAACAGGGCGCTGATCCCGACGACGGACAGTGTACCGACCATGATGGAGTGTGGATTATCTTTCCAAAGCAGAACCATTGAGGCGGGTAATAGCCAAATGAGCCGAGCCAGAATTACTGTAATAAACCAGAACCGTTTACGATGGATCAACTTGTCGGCCAGCAAAGAGGCCGGTATCTGAATCAGCATAGCGGCCTGATTCAGCATGGAGATCATACCAATCATCACCCCAGTCGCACCGAGCGCTTCCAGTAGCATAATTAGAGGGAGCCCTTGAACGACCACAAACCAGACGATGCCGAACCCAGCGGCTGTAATGTTTATGCGCAGACCGGTACGGATCTGTTTTTCAGTAAATTCGGGAGGGTTTGATGAATTCATCCGTTCTTTAATAGCAACGTCGCCTGAACAATCAATCCTGATTCATCAAAATTGAACGGTTCGAACTGGTTTGAAATGCTTGGAGCGCCTACCATTCCTGTGGTAAAAGCTGTCTCCTATGAAAGAAAAAAGATTTAAACCGCCGGAACTATTTCGGATGTTTTCCCCTTATTTTGTGCTGCTAAAACCGGTCAAATGGCACTTTATCGGCGCGCTGATCTTCGGGGCTGTCTATAGTGTAGCCAACGGGTTCGGTTTTCCGTATATGACGCTCAAAGTTCTACCGAAGATTTTCGGTGAGAACACCGCTCCAGATAAATGGATGATTCTTGGGGCGGTTTTGCTGATGCCAGCAGCATTTCTGGTGCGCGGTGTGACCGGTTTTTTCAGGGGTTACCTTTCGGCGTACTGCGGGGTGCGGGTGCTGATCCAGTTGCAGACTCGGGTTTTTGCAAAACTCCAGTCGTTGCCGCTTTCGTTTTTTGGGAAAACCCATGTCGGCGATCTAATGGCTCGGACTTTGGGCGACACCGCCGCCGTGCAGACCGTGGTTACCGGTGTTTCCAACGACCTGCTTACGCAACCCATTCAGTTTCTAAGCGCCATCAGCGCACTGATTTTTTTGGCATTTCAGAAAAAGGAACTGATTTTCGTTCTGTTTGCGTTGGGAATTGTTCCGCTCTGTGTTTTGCCGATCCGAGTGCTGGGTAAGAAAGTGCTGTCACGCGCGATTCTGTTGCAGAGCAACGCGGGAAACCTGTCCAGCGCGCTTAATGAAAATCTCGGGGCGGCACGGGAAGTCCGCGCATTTAATCTGCAGGACAGAGAAACTGTTCGGTTCACCGGGCTGACCGCAATCATCGCGCGCTATTCCGTGAAAGTTGCTAAATACAGCGGCATGCTATCGCCGTTGCTGGAATGGTTTTCCGCCGTCGGTATATCGGTTGCGGTTTACTATGCGGCGGATGCTCGGCTCAAAATAGAAGATCTAATGCCGTTGCTACTGGCTCTTTACATGACGTATGACCCGATTAAAAAATTCGGCGTCATTCACAATCAGATTAAGCGCGGCGAGGCGTCTGTAGCCCGCATTGAACATATTCTGGAAGCTGAAGACACCATCCCAGAGCCGGAATCCCCGTTTTCGTTTGATCCGGCGCGGACGGACATTGAACTGACTCACGCTGTATTCAGTTACACGCCCGGAACGCCGGTGCTACGAGATGTCGCCATATCGATTCCGGCCGGGTCGGTCACGGCACTGGTTGGCCCCAGCGGAGCCGGTAAATCCACCTTTGTGAACTTGCTGCCGCGATTTTACGATCTGGATTCCGGTGTCGTTAAAATCGGAGGCATAAATGTTCGCCAATACGGCAAGAACGATTTGCGCGCCCATATCTCAATTGTGTCTCAGGACACGGTTCTATTTAACGATACCATTCGCAATAACATCCGGCTTGGACGGCAGAATGCCACGGACGAAGAGGTTGAGTCGGCGGCACGGCACGCCTTTGCTCATGAGTTTATTGTCGGATTTGATGCCGGTTATGAAACGCTGGTTGGCGAACGCGGGGCGCGCCTTTCCGGCGGGCAGAAACAGCGGATAGCCATTGCTCGGGCATTTCTCAAGAATGCGCCGATTCTGATCATGGACGAAGCGACCTCGTCGCTTGATTCTGAGAGTGAGGAAAAGGTGCAGCTGGCGCTGAACGAGTTGGTGCAGGGCAGGACCGTCATCTTGATCGCTCACCGCTTCAGCACCATTCGAATGGCCGATCAGATTATCGTAATGGAAAACGGCGTGATCCGGGCATCTGGAGCACATCAGGGGCTGTACGCCACGGATCAACTCTACAAGAGCCTCTACGATAAGCAGTTTATTGAGTAGTGGATTTTTGCCGCCAATTTTGAAACGTTCAAGCCCGACTTCCGCAGTTAGATGCGCAACTACCTGAAATACGTACTTTACCCCTTCGCGGCGTTACAAAATCGATCCTGTTTTGACCTCCGTCTGTTGAATGATGGTGGTTGGGGCGCAGTCCGAGGTCGCTTTTTAGTGCCCGAATCCGGCTTCTGCACGGGTTAATGTGATGTAGAGTTTCCAGATGGTGGAGGCATCGAGCCCAGTTTGGTTAGTTCGCAATACGTAGCAACCGCACAACGCGTCGGCATCATCGTTGCAGTGCTTCTGGTTGCCTTTTCAGTTCAGGCTGGCTCCGGCACGGCGCAGTCGGGGACTTTCACGGTGGACACGCGCAACGGCAACCAGCCGGTAGTGCAGGATGTGGTTTCGAAGTACTGCGATCAGAAGCGGCATGTTTATTTTCTGAGCGGCGCTCCTCTAATCGGGTCTTTTCTTGTGGACTTTAAGGTTGATTTTGATTGGAACGACAAAGAGCCGGGAACGATCAGGTTGGGTTAGGTCCAACGGCATATACGAGTCGTACTGGAGCGAGACCGGGGAGCACTCATATGATCTCAAGAGTTTTTCGGTCGGTGAGATTAACGGCCGTTGCGAAGGATGGGACACGGTCGTTGGAGGTGAAGGCCAATTTCGATGTTGTGCCCGAGCCCCCCACGATGGGAGGCCTTTTTATCCGCAATCACTCTCGGACAGTAAAGAATTGGTTTACTCCACCCCCTCGTTCGAAATAGATATTTTCAAAGGTAGGAGCGGGGTTGTGAAAGGATGTCCGTTGCCGGGTGAAGAAATGGAAGTTCAACCGAAGTTTACGGCTGAGGCATCCTTCACGGGAGACGGCACGCTCATGATCAAAGCGCGGCTGCCGACGAAAACAACGGGATCATACTTAACGGCATTCAGAGAGTCAGTGGGCAATCGGGGTCACTTCGGAAGTTCGGATGGGGGGGGGTTATTGCGTTGACAGTCCGCATACACAATCTAGGAACGACCGATGGGTGGACGCCGGAGTTCTCCATTAAAAGCGAAGCGTTTCCTGAGCTCTGGGGGGGTGCTGGGTTGTGGCATAGGCAATCAGCTGGCCGTTGAGATATCTGTGGGCATGTTCGGAAAATTCGAACTGCAGTCGACGGAGCCAATGTGTAAAAAACTGGGAGTCGAGGGCAAAATAGGCGCACAGATCACCGTGGTGGGTTTTGCAACGGCACCTATCGACATTTGGTCGGGTGCCTATTGGATAAAGAATACGGATCTAGGTATCGACAGACTGGGTTTGTCAGTCTTGGATTCACCCATGAGGATGCTGTCCGAAGGAACCATGGCACTGACGTTGACCGACCTCGACACACGGCAGTTTCAGCCGCTGGGACGAGACTACCTGAAGCGTAACAACGTGAAAGCACTTGCTATGGCCGCACCGATGTCGTCCGTGCTGGAGTTGACGGGCGGTTCGGAGACGGTGCTGGTGACAGATGGCTATCCCTATCCCGAGCCGGCGGTTGTCGCGGCAGGCGCGACGAATCATGTGCTGTATGTGCGCGATAACACCGGACGGTTGGCGGAGAACCGGACCGAACTGGTGGATGTGTACAATCCGGGCGGGGGATGGTCTGCCGCTGCGCCGGTGGGGACAGGCACTTTTGGCGAGAGTCTCCAAACGGCGTTATCGAACGGAGTGTTAAGGTATTGCGACATTCAGTTCGGACTAACGAATCGGTTCTATCGAGTCAGACTTTTTACGCCATAGGTGGAATCGGGCTGGGGTTGGCTCCCGTTTCAACGATGAAACTCGGTTCATTTGGTGATTGCCGATTGATGTACTTTTGGAGTGCGGGGGCAACCAACGGGCGGCACCGCTCTGTTTTAAGGGGAAAAGCAACGCGTAGCCCTGCTCTTCTGCCAAACACTATTGCCGCTGCACGGGATACCGTTTGCGTGTGAAGATCGGTATTTATTCATCTCGGTAGGGATGGCTCACCGAGCCATCCGCACGCACGCCAAGCCGACTGAGCAGGAGAGCCATTCCACCGTGCGGTGCGCCCGGCTGTCGCTCCCGACCCTTTGTCTTTTTACCGAATATTATGCGTGATGGGTATGATTCCGTCGCCGGATACACCGAGACGGAAGATCGGCTTCGATTTATATCAGGACTGACAGCGTCAGGGCTTGCTGGTTTTTTAAGCATTGGAACCGACACGGCTGGATATAAGATATTTTTCCAAACATTGGAAACTGTTGATGCGGGCGGCGACCGCGCCTACCGTGCCATCTATTATATGCATAATTCCATAGACCATCCGTCGTTTAATTTAATCCATAGACTGGATAATTTTTTGACCGCAAAGACGCGAAGACGCGAAGAAGAGTGGCAGAAAACTGGTTTGAGGGTTCCAGCTGTAGGAAAAACTCAGCGGTCGAAAATCAAGCGCTGGCCTTGGGATGCGGAGAGTTTGCCGTGCTGCCAGGCTATTTGGCCGGAGACGATGGTGGTATCTACTGAGGAGCGGAAGGTGACGCCTTCGAATGGTGACCAGCCGCATTTGTATAGAATATTTTCTTTGGCGACAGTTTGCGGGCGGTTTAAGTCAATTAGTACTAAGTCGGCCCAATAGCCTTCCCGGATGAAGCCACGTTCTTTGACGTTGAAAATACGTGCCGGGTTGTGGGCGATTTTTGTCACAATGGTTTCGAGCGAGAGCACACCGCTGTGGAAATGTTCAAGGACGGCGGGTAGGGCGGATTGAATGACGGGCATGCCGGATGGTGCTGTCCAGTAGGTTCCCTGTTTTTCCTGCCAGGTGTGCGGAGCGTGGTCGGTTCCGATGGTGTCAATCCGGTCGGTAAGCAGTCCGCGCAGAAGCGCTTCGCGGTCAGAGGCACGTTTGATGGCGGGGTTGCATTTTATCATCGCGCCGAGCGTTTCGTAGTCCGTGCTACTGAAATGCAGATAGTGAATGCAGGTCTCGGCAGTGATTTTACTAATGATTTCGTCGCGCTCTTCGAAGGCTTCGTTTTCGCGGGGACTGCTGACGTGGACGATGCCGTCGGTAAAGAGTTCCAGTTCGCGCGCCGTGCTGATGTGTAGAAGGTGTAAGCGGGTGTCATGCTTGCGGGCGAGTTCGACGGCCATGGCGCTGGAGCGGTAGCAGGCCTCCTCGCTACGGATAAAAGGATGCGCGGCAAAAGGTGTTTTGTCGCCGTAGCGTTCGCGAAAAATCTGTTCGTGTTTTTGGATGATTCCGGCCTCTTCGCAGTGTGCGGCAAGGTTGACTGGGCATTCGCGGAAGAGGTTTTCCAGAGTTTGGAATCGATCGACCAGCATGTCGCCAGTCGATGAGCCCATATAAACTTTCACGCCGCAGACGTTTCGTGGGTTAACGGCTTTAATCTGGTCGAGGTTGTTGAGTGAGGCTCCGAGGTAGAAGGAATAGTTGACGGCCATTTTTTGCGCGGCGAGGGCGAACTTTTCTTCTAATCGTTCGTTGGTAATCGTCGGCGGGCTGGTGTTGGGCATTTCCATGACGGAGGTGACACCGCCAGCGGCGGCGGCGCGCGATTCGCTTTGCATGTCGCCTTTATGTGTCAGGCCCGGCTCGCGGAAGTGGACGTGACAGTCGATCATGCCGGGCAGGAGTGCTTTTCCGGCGGCGTCGATGACGATATCGGCAAGCGCGTCAATCGTGGTGTCGATGCGGTCAATACGTCCATGGCGGATCAGGACATCGGCGGGGCGAATGGTTCCCTCGTTCACAAGGTCGGCGCTTTTGATGAGAATGCTGGGGAGATCGGAATGCGGGAATGATGGAATACTGGAATACTGGAATACTGGAATGCTGGATGATTGGGTGTTCATAGGACGGACAATAGCAGGAGAGAGAGGCTTTTTACAAAATCTTTGACAGCAAAATCATGGGATAAGATGGAGGCTAAAATCCATTGTTCGATTATTCCAATGTTCCATCATTCCTCTTCCACAGCTTTTTGGCAACGATGATGACCATGGCTCCGACAATCATGATCGCTGAGTAAAGCTGACCTTTGGTGAGCCAGCCGAGATAGATGGTACTATCGGGCTCACGAAAGCATTCGGAGGCAATACGTGCGATGGCGTAAATGATGAGAAAGGCTGCGCTTAAGGAGCCTTCACGTTTGCCCCAGGCGGTGCGCCGGATCAGCCACAGTGCGGCGAAAAGAAACAGTCCTTCGCCGAGTGCTTCATAGAGTTGTGACGGGTGGCGCGGTATCGGTGTCAGGTCTTCTGCCTGTGGGAAGATGACGGCCCACGGGACGTCGGTCGGTCTGCCCCAGAGTTCTCCGTTGATGAAGTTGGCGATGCGCCCGAAGAAGAGTCCGATTGGTGCAACCAGGGCGAGTCCGTCGGTGAGATTCCAGAACGGTACTTTCTTTTTCCAAGCGGTCCAGAGTATCACCAGAATCACCCCGAGCATGCCGCCGTGGCTGGCCATACCGCCTTCCCAGACGCGGAAAAGAAATAGCGGGTCATGGATGAAGGTGCTCCATGCGTACAGGAGAACGTAGCCGAGCCGTCCGCCGAGGAATACCCCGTAGATGGCAATGTTGACGATGAAGGTTGAAAGATCCTGTGGCGGGATAGCGAACTCGCCGCGTTTTGAGAGTCGCAACAGAAGCAGGTAGCCGCCGAGAAATCCGGATAGGTAGGCCATTCCATACCAGCGAACCGCCAGCGGTCCCCAAAGGTGGAAAATGACCGGATTGAGGTTGTGGGTCCAGAAAGCGAGGAAGACTGGAAGACTGGAATGTTGGAATATTGGAATCATGGAATATTAGGGGTTGGAAGATTGGAATGATGGAATGGTGGAATCATGAGGGATTAATCCTGCTTAGTTGTATAAAGTTCGTTTGATTCTCTGATAATGAATGAGTCGTCCCAGTCGGCGGCGGCCTGTTTGGTTTGGAGCGATTCGATGAGTTTTTTCAGGCCGTTTTCGAGTTTGTATGCCAGCGCATCCATTGTTTCGAACTTTTGCTCCCTCCGTGATGTGTCCGGCAGGACCATAGACGTGAAGAGCAGAGACGCTTTCTCCGGCAGACCCTGTGGCGATGTTTAGATGCTGTAGATATTCTTTGATGCCTCTTCGGCAATATCCTTCTGCAATATTCCGATGGATCGAGTCAATCGAAGCGATTTGTTGCGAAGCGACACGCTTCAATTCATACGGAAAGCATCGGAAGACATTCCATGTCAGGATGTAGAGTTCTCTGGCATCCTGCCAAACGCGCAACTGCATATATCCCCGGTTGATATTCTTTCTTTGTTCCATATATTCCACTATTCCATTATTCCATCATTCCAATTTTTCACCATTCCCTTATTCCACCATTCCATTCTCAGAAGTTTGACCCCCGCCAGTGGAGTTTTTGACTGAGGACAGAGAAGTAGCTGTAGTTGGGCAAATGCAGAAAGATGACGGGTTTGTCGCTGCGGGTTATCCGGACGGTGTCTCCGGTATCCAGTTCTTCAACGTCCTGCCCGTCGGCGGAAAGAATCAGTTTTTTATGCGTATGCTGTACGGTAATTTCGATGCTGTGCGAATCCGGTAGAATCAACGGACGGTTGCTGAGGGTGTGCGGACAGATCACGCTGATTCCGAAAACGCCTGCGCCGGGCTGGATGATGGGGCCGCCGGAGGCGAGGAAGTGTCCGGTACTTCCTGTGGGGGTGGTAACGATCATGCCGTCGCAGGCAAAGGAGGTGATCGGTTCACCCTGTACGGAGAGTCCGAGCGTGATGATATGCGATGAGCCGCCAAAGCCGATGACGGCATCGTTAAGTATGCGATAGTGTCCGGTAGGTTTTCCATTTCGCAGAACCGTGCAGTCGGCCACGGTGCGGAGGTCGTGACTGCATTTTCCGGTGGCTAGTGTATCGAGCGCTTGTTCGAGGGTGTTTTCGCCGGTACCGGTCAGGAATCCGAGACTGCCGAGGTTGATTCCAAGGATTGGAATCTTGGCGCCTGCCAGCAGGTTGGCGCAGAAGAGCACGGTTCCGTCGCCGCCGAGTGCCAGCAGAACATCGACAGTTTTTGAAAACTCATCAAATTCAAGGATGGTTGCCGAGGGTAGGTATCCGGCAGTCTGTTGGTCGGCAAACAGTTGGATGCCGAGTTTTTCTGTCTGTCGAGCCAGCCGTTCAAAGATGTCGGCTGCGTGTGGACGTTTAGGGTTTGCAATGACACCAGCTTTTTTCATACCTTGATTGTTGCCGTAACCAGTCTGAGGCACAAGATTTTTTCAGAGGGAAATGGACGACGTAAATGAGTTCTAAAACCATTGTCACGGCTTGTGACCATAAATTTGTGTGGGGAACGTTTTTTCTGCTCCTTTCATTGCGACGTAGCGGTGTGCAGTTGCCCATCCATGTGGTCGTCCATAATCTCGGCGAAATGGATCGAGCTCTGCTACACCAGATTGACGGCGTGACCCTTTTTGATGCGGCGGATGAGGCCAACTATCGCCATATTGTTTATCAGAAAACGGCCGCCATACTGACGGCAGAAACGGATCTGATTACGTGGATTGATTCCGATTGTATCGTCACGGGTGACATCACACCGCTGATCGAAGCGGTCGGTGAAGGATTTCAGATCCGGATGCGTCCAGAGGCCGAAATTGCGTATCTTTTTAAAAAACGCTATGACGGCGGAGAAAAAAGAGGGGTGCTTCCCCGTAAGGTATTGGATATCTGGCGAAATGATGTCGGGGAACGTCAGGTCGCTGCGATCAATACCTCTTGTAATGCTCATTGCTTCACGGTGCACCGCAAGTATCTCGATTTTATCCTTCGCTGGGATCGGCAGATTCGCAAAGTGATTCCGGGTGATCCCGGTGCTGGTGTAATGGATGATCGCAGTTTTGCCTATTTTTTACTCGATGAAGCGGTTTTGAGTTCCATGCTGGCCTTTTCCAATGAACCACCGCCGATCCGGCGTTACAGTTTGGATGATGATCCGGCCTGTGCCGTGATTCATTTCGGCGGTAAGCCCAAACCGTGGCAGCACTGGTTGTTGCGCAATATGGATTATTTTGACGAAATTACCGGCTTACTGGAATGGGCCGAGGAGCAAGGCTGGGCACCAGCGTTTATTCCTTGGCATTTGCAACGAAAAAATAAAAAGCTTTGCCGAACACACGCCATTATTTTTGAAGTCCAGCGCCGTATCCGGCGCCGTGTTGTTGGGCTTAAAAAACGAAACTACAGTTGAGAATTTATGGATACTAAAGATCAAGATGCCATCGAGGCGTCGTCCGGAGCTTTTTTCTATCGCGAAGCCGTTTCTGGAGTTCTCTGGATGGTTGCGAGCAAGGCGATTCTCTTTTTCGTCTATTTTTCTATCTCCGTACTCACGCTCTTTGTGCTTGGAGTAATTTATTCATCACTTTTCTTCGTCGCCATTCGGATGTTTAAACTGCTGCGCGACGAGGATATTGCTGACTTCCGCGACCTTAATATCAAAAAGCTGAACTTCGTCTTTAATCTGCTCAGCCCGCAGAAAAAATAACACTTTGACGCAGTGAAGTTTTTATTCAGGCGAACTTAATAATTTTTGGAACTTGCGGATAAATCTGACTGGATCGACACCCATGGCCTCGAGGATTATTAGAAGTTCAATTAAATCGACTCGGCGCTCACCTTTTTCAATTTTTGCAATGAACGACTGCGGTTTATTCAGCTTTTCTGCCAGTACATTTTGAGAAAGACGTGCTCGCTGCCTTTCTTTACGAAGCAAGGAGCAGAATATTTGACTGGCTGGGCTATGGATCGTTTTGCGCATAAGTAATGGCAAAACGGTAATCCCATGGCGGAATTATCCCAAATAAGGATGGGCTTGACCCTGGCGCAAGAACCCGATAGGTTCTGCAGCAATGTTTAAAAGGGGTGGTATGAAACGAAAAGTTATTGTGCGTTTTGCGCTTGCCGGGACTGCTTTGCTTTTGACGGGCGCGGTGGCAGTCGGCACGGTGGATAAGTTGATGCTTGAGCCGAAAATGGTGGATTCTATTGGCGGGCTGACTGAACGATACTTTAAATTTCGCGAATATATGAAACCGCTTGTCCCGCCGAGTGCGATGTATGAAAATGCTGTTGAATGTATGGTAAAAAATGATTGGTTGTTTTTGAAAGAGAGTTGGTTTTTCAAATTCGATGGCGGGGTTTTATACCTGTCAGAAAAATCCACATTGGCAAAAGAACTGAAGCTGCCAGTTCGCATTCAGATGCGGGAGGATGTCAGAACTGGCGAAATTTATGTTTTGAGCGCTCCGTTAGAAGACGGGGAAGTCGGAGAATATTCAGGGCTGGCTGCTTTCACGGCTCCGGAATTCATGACGTACGAAAAGGGATTTCCGCTGGATAAATACTTGTTCGACGAGTT
>JBBQSL010000041.1:0-22304 GCA_038213895.1 Kiritimatiellales bacterium
TTCTCTCTGAATGCAACCTGAAGCATCTTTAACTGCTTGCTGGTGCAGCCGGTAATGCGACCGATTTGAAGCTAAAAAATGAGCTAAATCTTTATCTTATAAATAGTTATGCCAATTTAGCCCCTACAATGTCCGTTTAAATAATTCTGTATCCATTTACGCCCCCTCTTCGAGAGGGACGTACACGAAAACTTGTAGGGCGAGCCTCTCCGGTATTCCGGAGGGCTTGCAGTATGGGCTACGCATTTTATTAAAATGCTCTAGTCGTTTCCAGAGCCGAATAGCGAAGGGCGGGTTAAGTTCTAAACATCCATCTCGGAAGACACCCCTCATCGACAGATTGAACGCCATTTAGTCAGTCCGCTCTGCCACGCTACCGGATCTTGCGGGTAGTAGGTCTTGGCTTCGTTCGCAAAGGAATGACGGATGATTTTGCGGCCTTCGTCCAGCGAGGCGATGTCACCCATGGCGAGCATCTGCATGACGATATTTCCAATAGCCGTGGCTTCGATCGGGCCGGTGATAACCTTACGTCCAGTCGCATCGGCCGCGAACTGACTGAGCGTCTTGTTTTGACAGCCGCCACCGACAATTCGCAGCACATCCATTTTCTTTCCGCTGAGTTTTTCCAACGTACCATAGACGTCGGCGTAAAGCAGGGCCAGCCCTTCGTAGGCCGCACGCACAATCTGTCCGCGTTCCTGAGGGCGTTTCTGTCCAGTTCGCTCGCAGTAATCTTGAATTCGTAAAGGCATGTCGCCGGGCGCCATAAAAACCTCGTCACCCGGATTAATAAAAAATTCAAACGGGGTGGACAGCAGTGCCATTTCCGCGAGTTGAATATAATCATACTCAAAACCCTGCTCGGTCCAGGTGCGGCGGAGTTCCTGCAAAATCCAAAGTCCGGAAAGGTTTTTCAGAAAGCGGATCGTATCGCACACACCTACTTCGTTGGTGAAATTGGCGGCAAGAGACTCCTCATTAATGACCGGATCGGGCAGTTCGGTGCCGAGCAGCGACCAGGTTCCCGAGCTGAGGAAGGCACACGACTCGCCTTCCACAACTGGCACGGCGGCAAAGGCGCTGGCGGTATCGTGGCTACCAACATTCACAACGGGCAGACCCTGATAAGTACCAAGCATTTTTCCAGGATTAGTAAACGGAGCAAAAAGATCCGTACGAATATTGAGTTTTTCGAGCAGATCAAAGGCCCAGTCTTTGGTGACGGGATTATAAAACTGAGATGTACTGGCAAAGGTGCGCTCCGTCGCCATCTTGCCGGTAAGCCAGTAGTTAAGAAGGTCGGGGACAAACAGCAGTTTATCCGCCTGCACGTACTGGGCGTCGCCCGCTTGCGCCAGCGCATAGAGCTGGTAAAGCGAATTCAGTTGCATAAATTGTATGCCGGTTTGCTTGAATACATTTTCTTTACCGGCCGCCGCGAATACTTTTTCCGTCATGCCGTTCGTGCGCGAGTCGCGATAGTTAACCGGATTGCCGAGCAGGTTTCCCTGTGAGTCAATCAGGCCAAAATCAACGCCCCAGGTAGCAATCCCCATTGAAACAAGATCGGTGCCAAATTCTTTTTTTGCCAGCGCGATGCCTTCCTGAATATTGCGGAAGAGATACACAAAATCCCAATAAAGCGTCCCATTAATTTCGGTCGGCCCGTTCCAAAACCGGTTCATCTCTTTGAGCGTGAGAGTTCCTTTTTCCAGCGTAGCGACAATGGTACGTCCGCTGGAGGCACCCAAATCAACAGCGATATAATGTCTGACCATTTTCTATACTCCACTTCATTTCGTTTTCAGTCAAACGTCTTAATGTCTTACAGTCAAAAGTCTATCAATTTTATGACTTTCGACTTTCCGCCCTTTGACCGTCGACGGCAAGCTGTCAACCCGCCTGCTGCTGTCGGTAGGATTCCACTTCCCAGTTTTCAATAAATTCACGGGCGGCGACGGACATATACTCTATGCCGCCAAAGGCCTTGGACAACTGGATAACCAGTGCGCCATCCTGAGCCAGCTCCAGGGCAAGATCTGCATTTTTCTGCGAGGTTCCGATACCATAAATACGGCGTCCAGCGATCAAAACTTTTGGCATATAGCCGCGTTCCGCTTTATAGGCCGCCACGGATTCGGACGTCAAAGATCCAACGAACGGGAAGGCTTTAGCATAAACCAGATGATCGGGCGTAATCGGACCCGGCGAAACGGGGAAAATGCCGGATGATGCAATAAAGGCGGCATCTACGCCAAAGACTGCTTTGATTTTTGCTTCCGTCTCAGGTGCAAGCGGCACCTCAGCAATATCCAACTCCCGGATAATTCCGGCCGTTTTATACGCCGCATCCAGCGTGCTCATCACCTGGGCATACAATGCACGGATATTACGCGCCGTATCCGCCGCAACAAAAATGCCGTGATTTTTCAGTACCAGCAGTGCAGGCTCTTTCCCATACGCCGCTTTATACGCCTGAATTCGTTTACGAACTTCCATGCAAAGCGTATAGCCGGGATCAATATATTCAACCCACAGTGCTTCAGGAAAAAGCTGTTTACAAACCTGTTCGCCATTTTTGGCGCAGGTCATGCCGTTAACAGCGCATGGATGCGTATGCACCACATACTTTGCTTCGAACACATTATGCAACGGGGCTTCAACCGACGGACGCCCGGTAGCGTTTTTCCGCCCCAGCGGATCTGTCGGCGGCACAGCCACAGCGGCGGCCATCAGATTTTTGACCAACTCCTCACGAGCCGCAGCAACCTTGGGTGTTTCCACTTCATACAGCTCATTAATTTTGGCACGATTCATCTCCACAAAAGTTTTTTCGGTCAACCCGCTCAGCGTGGTGCCGGAAGGCTTCACCCACAGCGTGGCATCATTTTTGACCGACGTATTTCCTCCGCCGCCCTTCACATAATCAACGGTTCCAAACTCGTGCGACAGCTCAACAATCATTATTAAATCCTGCATAGCTTCTCTTTCTACGTAATTATCGTTCGCCCAGCGTTTAGAACTGGGCCGGAAAATTTTATACATCAATCCATGTGAAACACTTCACAAAGCGGTTTAAACACAGGCATATTATTTAAATGTATGCCGGATCATGCAGGTTCCTTTTCACGACCCATCCAACAAAGTGCGCTGACAAACCACACCACCATAGCGATATTCATAATAATTTTGTTCAGGTCGAGCGTTATCGCACCGACATAGAAAAAAATCGGCGAGAGAATCGTTACAACCAGCGAAAGATAAGAAATCAGCTCCGCCATTTTCCTCATGATACCACCCCTTTCTGTTGCAATTTACTCGCCCCGATATAAATCGCGCAGGCCAAAAACCATCCTGGCAGGGAGACGAAATAGATTTGAAACATGGGGTGCCCGGACTTAACCAACAGCAGACAAACCGCAACCGTCACCAGCCAGGCCGCGCCAGCCGCCCAGTTGATTTTAAGACGAAAGTGCTCTGCATAGTACTGCTGGAGTCCAAGCTTTGGAAAAATCCAGAAATCAGTAAAAATTACAGCACCCATCGGCATCAAAAGCAGACCGTAAAGCGCCACAAACCCGAGCAGACGCATCGCAATCGCTGGGAACATGCCTGCCAGCGTAGCTAGTAGTCCTGTAAAAATCGTCACGCCGACACGCGAGCGTTTAGGCACAATCGCCTGAAAGGCCAACCCAGCACGATAAATCGTCGGATTAGCAGTTGTCCACCCGGCCACGATTACACAAACAAGTCCGGCCACTCCGGCCGCGCGATAAGCCAGCGGACCAGGGAGCACCGCCGTATCCGCCGGATTCAAATGCAGTTGCAACGCATAAAGAATCGAAGCGGTCAGCCAGGCCATAAAATGGCCGACATACATACCCGATGCGGAGGCGATCCCGTACCACGATTTCTTCGCGAAGCGAAAAACCGTCAGATCGCTCATCCCGACATGCATAGCCATATTACAAAACCATGCAAAAAAGGTGACGTGCCAGAAGGTAAACTTAACCTGCCCGGGTAGCGGATCGCCGCCTTTCCAGATCGAGGTCTTACAGAGGGTCCAGAGATCGGAAGCCGAATGAACTGCGACACCGGAAACATCCATGAACTGCTTCAGCCCGATAATTCCAAAAGCCAGAAACACCAGCACCATCCAGGGTGCGGCGATGTTTGCGACTTTTGAAACCGTGTTGTACCCATAAGCCGCAACGGCTGAAATCATGGCACCGATTCCCAGCACGGCCAGCACCCAGCCGACACTGTTCGGATAGAGGTCGTTGAGTCCGGGCATCGGAAAATTAAACCAGACACCCAGAGCCGTCGCAGAAACCGTAACCATCGAACCAGCCAAAAAGCAGAACATCACGCCGTTGGCGAGATTGTAAAGCGTCACGAGATGCCGCCCACAGATTTTTTCCAACTGACAGTAAAGCGTCAGTCGGGCTCGCACGGCGATTGGCGCACAGAGAAGCATCCAACTCAGCACGGCCAGCAAATTACCCAGCAGAAGGCCGAAGACGACATTGAAAGCACTGACACCGGAAGCCACGAAAAGCGGCCCGATCATCAGCTCCGTTCCGGCGCAGTGCTCTCCGGCATACATCCCGACAAACGCCTTCAATCCCTTCCATGCGCTGGAGGGAACTGGCTCGCGCTCATATTCATTAACTGTCGGCTGTTTCGGCTCGCTCATAGACTTCCTTTCGTTGAAACACTTCGTTCGTTAAACGGCACTGCGCACCTCATTGAAATCGTTTAAACGCTGCGCTCGTTAAAACCGTTTAACGACTTTAACGGTTTGAACGAGCGGCTTTACCGCATTTCAATGCGTCGAAGTCTATCGCTTCGACTGCACTTTCGTTTCGTATTTTTCCATCTCAGCAATCCAGACGGCACCGACCGGCACGTCGGCCTTTTCACACAGCATATCCCAAACCGCGCCGAATGGCATGGATTTAAATTCCTCCATCAACGCCAAACGCTGGGCATTCTTTCCGGCCTTTTCATACTGCTGCAACTGCGCGGTAGGATCCATCAGCGCGAAAAGAATTCCTTTACGAGCGGCGCGCGTACCGGTGACATAAGCGCCGATGCGGTTAATCGAAGCATCAAAAAAGTCCAAAGCCAGCACCACGCGATCCCACGCATTACCGCGCTGGATTTCTAGGAATACCGCTTTGAGATCGTCGTTGAAAATCACCACATGGTCAGAATCCCAACGAATCGGACGACTGACGTGCAATAGGATTTTATCCATGAAGGTCAAATGCCCAGAGATCTTACCGTCGATCGTTTCCGTCGGATGGAAATGGCCCATATCGAGACAAAGTCCCATGCCGCGGCTAACCGCATAGTCGGAGCAAAACTCAGCGGAGCTGACTACGTAGGATTCCGAACCGATACCGAACAGTTTGCTCTCGATGAAATCCACACACTTTGTCCGATCAACTGGGCTGTCTTCCATAATGGCATCATACGAAGCCGCCATGCGGGCGCGTGGACCCCAGCAGTCTACCGGAATATCCTTGCTACCGTCCGGGGTCCACCAGTTGACATAACAAGGCGAACCCTGTGCTACGGCCATCGCTTCAGCAATCTTGCGACAAGCCTTACCATGCTTGATCCAGAACTGACGAATTTTGTCATCCTGATGAGAAAGCGTATAGCCGTCCTGAGATTTGGGATGAGCAAAAAAAGTCGGATTAAAATCGAGACAGACGCCCTGTTTTTTCGCCCACGTCATCCACTTCTTAAAACAAGAGGCATCCATTTGATCGCGATCAACATAATGATCGGTTTCGGAATAGCAGGCATGCACATTCACCCGCTGCACACCAGGAATCAGCGACATCGCCTTCGCAATATCTGCGCGGGCTTCATTACCGTTGCGGGCACGCCCCGGATAATTACCGGTCGCCATAATACCGCCGCCAGCCAAGCCGTCTGGCTTGGTTTCAAAGCCGACCACATCATCCGACTGCCAACAATGAAGCGAAATGGGAAGACTCAATGCTTTTTTAATCGCTGCATCCGTATCAATACCAAATTCCGCGTACCGTTCCTTAGCCAGCTTGTATGCTTTTTCTACACTCATGGGGTTTTCCTTTGATTTAAAATCACGCACATGAAACAGCTGACAATATAACAGGCCAAAAAGCCAGAATCCTTGACGATTCGGACTTTATTTAGCACGATCACGCCACGATCGAAGAGGGGGGAGCCTTCAAAATGAAAACGGATACTCCTGTACAGTTTCTTCTTCAAAAGTTGTCTTGCACCAGAAACGGTTCGGCAGGGAGTTCGGCGCTGTTTTGCAAGGTTACCGGCGGTTCTGGCCAGCTCGCCCAGACATATCGAACCGAGACCGGAGCAGAAACCTCTGGACAGGCCAGCTCAACGGAGTTGGTCGAAACGATCCGCGCTCGAGCGGGATGAAACACGCCGCCCGCACCTGCCACTTCAAAACCGGGAACTTCCGGCTTGCCGTCAGATGTTTTCAAGCCAGCTTCCGAATATTGGAAAACTACACGCAACCCACCCTCTTTTTTTTCCAATGCCTGAAAAACCGGTCCGCGAGAAACGAGGTCACGTCCGTACACCTGCGCCAGCGCAAGGCGGGCGAGGCGTTCGCCAACGGGTTGTTTTTTATGCGGATGGATATTTGTTTTTTCACCGCAATCAATTGCCAAAGCCATCCCGGTGTTTTTGACGGTATCACGGGTAAAAGCCTGCGCGGCACGTATCCCTGTCCAGTCCTGTCCTTTCCGGTCGAATGCCGCAAGTTGAACAAAATAAAATGGCCAGTCCGGGCGGCTCCAGACCTTGCGCCAGGCCTCAATCATGGCTGGAAACAGAACACGGTACTCTTCCGCTTCCGAAGCATTGGCTTCACCCTGATACCAAATTACACCACGCGCCGTATACGGAACCAGCGGGCGAATCATATTTTCATACAGCGTTGTCGCGGTTTTCTGGCTAAACGGATTACCCGACACCGCCGGACCCGGGTTTTCCGGACGCGGCCCCTCTTTGGTTTTCATCCACTGTTTGAGTGCATTCATCCATTCGCCCAGTGCCTCAGCATCTTTTTTCCACTGCTGCTCAGTCCAATCGGAAGCCATTGCCTTACGCAGTTCATCGGTGTAATGCACCAGCTCCGAATGGGCATCAAGTGCCCATTCCGGCGTCCAGGCCTGACAGGGGGTTCCTCCATATGAGCTCTGAATAATGCCGACCTGTCGGCCGGTTTCCGCCTGAAGTTTTTCAGCAAAGTAAAAGGCCACGGCGGCAATTTTACTATTCGATCCAGGCTTAAAGGTGTTCCATGCGAGATCGTCCGGGGTGAATTTGTTTTTCACCGGCAATCCAGCTGTTAATGGCACTTTCACAAACCGGATTTCAGGAATGGTTTTGGCCAACCTGTTCGAACCGTTATCGGTCCCTTGCAACGTCATAGCCATATTCGACTGTCCCGATGCCAGCCAGACCTCGCCGACGAGGACATTGCCGATTTCAGATTTTTGATTGCCGATTGAAGAAACGACCGTCATTTTCCGAGGTTCGGACGATGCGGGCATGGGATCCAGCTGCACCTGCCACTTGCCATCGTCACTTGCCACTGCGGTTTTCTTTTGAGAAGCAAAAGCAACCATTACCGTTCCCCCGGGATCAGCACTGCCCCAGACATTGACCGGCATCTCGCACTGCAACACCGCGCCGTCATTAAAAATCGGGGCAAAGTGCACGTCGGCAAAGGACAGCCTAACTAATAACAAAAACATTCCAATATAAACGCGTTTACTCATCTCTCTTATTCTCCTTTTTCCAAGCTCCCGATGGATGCCCTGGTCACTGGATAGGTGCGCAGCAGCCACATGGCAATCGCCATCACAATCGGACCGCAGAGAAAACACATTAGGGCGATATTCTTGACCGCGTCCGGTGTTTGATCTTTCGCGCCGGAAACGATTCCGGAAACCGAAATAATGGTGCCGCAGATAATGATACCAACTGAACCGGCGGCTTTTATGCAGAAGGTAAACACTGCCGCATAGCTGGCGTTTTTCTTTTCGCCAGTCTTTTTTTCATTAATTGCCGCGACATCAGCAACCATCGAACTGGCCAGCGGAACTACCAGCCCGCACCCGCCCCACCAGCACATTTGTAGAACCGCAAAAACCAACGTCGCCAGCGAAACAGTTTTACCGAATAAGACCACCGGCATCTGCTGCGGATGCATCAGCCCGCCCGAGAAGATTCCCAGTAGACCCAGTGCGCCGAACATGGCCAGTGCCATGCCGATGTATCCGGTCGGTTTTTTATCAAAGCGCGTCACCACCTTGGACAGAAACAGCGAGGCAAACGCAAAAGCCAGCATCCCGCCGCCGTGTACAATCGTCTTTTCGAGAGCGCTGAATTTCATGTAAAAAATGTAAACGAACATTTGGGTCTGCCCCATCAGCATCATGGCCATTTGCGCGACCACAAAAAACAGAAAAACCTTTACCGCCAGCCGATCTTTGAAAATTGCAGAGAAATCGCGCCAGAACTCTTTCAGGTTATTACTCTTCACCGCTTCATTACGATTGTCCGTTGCAAACCGGCGAGTTCCCCAGCAACAGACGGAAACCAGAATGGCAATGAACGAGGAAAGCACGATAGCCATAAGCAGATAATTGGACTCGATCAACGACCCGTCCGTAACGGAACCATCGGCCGCGGTTCGCTCCTGGAAAAAAAGCGACCAGGCCAGCGCGCCGAACGTAAAGTTTGTGATCTGGTTAATGAAAAAACGAATGCCCTGAAGCCGGGCGCGGGATTCATATTCGGGACAGATTTCAAATCCCAGCGCGGTATACGGAACCATGTAAACGGTCAGCGCGGTGCGAATCAAAAGATTAAAAACCAAGGCAGCCGCAAACATCAGTCCCGGCGTACCGAGCATCTGCGGAATCGTCCAGAAGAGAATAAACGTAATGGCCGAAAGCAATCCTCCGACCAGCACGTAAGGATGCCGCCGCCCCCAGCGGGTGCGGGTGTTGTCGGAAATATGCCCCATGACCGGGTCGGTGATGGCATCCCAAAAAATCGCCACACCGATCGACAACGACGCCCACTTCGGACCCAGCCCTAGAATCTGGGTGAGATAGATCATCGCGAAGTTATTCATGCCGTTCATCGTGATCGAGAACGCGCCGTCTCCCAGAGCGTACTTGAAAATATCCAGAAGGTTTGCTGGTTTTTGATTTGGGGTTTTATTCATCTAAGATTCTTCACTTTCTTTTGGAGAATTCGGCGAAAGGGCGTTCCACGTGCTCGGAAAAATCTTAATGTCGTTCCTGTACGGCTCGAATCATTGCCAAATAATTTTCAATTGGGGTGTACTCTGGAATACTGTTTCCGGTTCCCAACGCATAGCCGCCCCGCGACTGCGTCCGCTCAACCATACCTGCCGCACGCTGATAAACCTCTTCCGGGGTGGCACGACAGACGAAGTCCAGATCCAGTCCGCCGAGAATCGCAATCCGCTCCCCGTATTTCCCGTAGGCCTCCTCAACCGGCAGAATTGTGTCTTCATACGAATGCTTCGCATCATACCCCATATCATCAATGATATCGTTCCAGACCATCTCCAGCTGCCCACAGGAATGCAAAATGGCCGGACGGCCGGCCGCATGAGCCGCTTCCACAATCTGTTTATGCCATGGGAAAACAAACTGTCGCAGCTGATTCGGGCTGAGCAGGGTTTGAGAACGGAACCCCCAGTCATCATTGGAAATAATCGCACCGACTGTTTCATGCTGAAGACAATTTTTGTAATAGCGCACGAAACGCGACCCGACCGCTTTGAAAATATCCATGGCCAGCTCTTCTTCTTCCATAACCATCATACAAAGATTTTCATAGCCCACCAGACCGGTGACATTTTCAAACACGCCACCCGGCCCCCATGCAACTAGCTTCATTCCTTCCGGCATAAACGGTGCGATAGTAGAAAGAATATCATACGAGACGGTATCAGGATCCGGCCACTCATAGCTTTCAAAAGAGGCGCGATCAGAAATCACCGCGCCTTCATTCATCGAACAGGATGCTTTCGCCGTCTTTTTATTCGCCTCAAATGAAAACTCATTTAGTACAACCGGCGCGTAATCGTATCCTAGATTTTTATACGCATAAATCGTCGTTAACAAATTCTTCAACTCCTCCGGGCAGCCATCAGGAAGCGGGTCGGCGAACCGGCGGTAGAGCGGCATATTCATAAAGAACTCGAATAAAACCGGTCTCACAGGCCGCTCATTACGCAGCACCATCAGCAAATTCGAAAAATCAGGTTGCGGGTCATATTCTAAATTCATTTTTCATCCTTTTTTGTTGATATGGGTTCAGTTGCAATCAATCTGCAATATGGATCGCTATGCAGTCCTTACCGCACCGAATAACCGATTCACCCGAATTCGTTGATCCGCCGGAATCAATATAACGGTTGCTGCTAAACTGAATGTTTTCCGCTGCGGAAATATCAATCAATGCACCGGTTTCTTTCGTAGAGGTAAATGTGTTTTCAAACAGTTTGATATCCGCAACGCCGCCCATTTCAACCAGTGGAAGCCGCGGTCCGGAAACCCGGTTATTCATAAAAAAAATGTTTTTATGAATCGGCTCAGCAGCATACGTCCAGCCCCATTTATATCCAACGAAGCGAACCGGCGGACGATAGAGTTGGTTCCCGCAGTCTTTAAACTGGTTGTCGCGGATAACCAGATGACTGGCCCGGAAACCGCCCGGAAACCCGGGAATGTTAAACACGGACAGGCCGGTTCCGCTCAGTCCTTCCACCCGGTTGTTGTCCACCACCCCGTAACTGGCCATTAGGAAAATTCCGTAACGACGTCCATCATGGAAATGATTGTTGCGAACCACATAATAATCCCCGGCTGTACTCAAATTGTAGATATGATCCAGCTCCTTCCAGCCGTGGTCGCCCACATTGCCTTTCGGCGGAGGCAACGTTACTCCGTCGGCCGGTTTGATCATCAGATTTTCAACCGGTTCACTCAACTGAACGCCGGACTTATCCACCGCCACCACGGTCACTGTTTTGATTTCCTTGCCCACCCGCGGATTAAAGAACAGTAGGCGGTCGCCCACACGAATCCGTTCCTGCAAACTGACCTTCACCTTATCGGCCGCTGGCTGTTCCAAAATATAGTTCGGAATATTGTAAACGATGAAACAGTCATCCAGCAGGCCTTCAAATTCGCAGTCTTCCACCCACGGCCCGACGCGAGCACCCTGAATGTGAATCCCGTCGGCACCGGAAACAATCATCCGGTTACCTTTGCGCAAGGCTCGGCAACCCAGCACATTCACCTCGGACAGCACCGCGCCCTGAACAAAGCAACCGGGAATCGCGTAGGTCGTAATATTCTGCAACGTAATATTGGTTGTATCAAACGCGCGCGCCATGGCGCCGGCTCGGCAGTTCAGTACAAAGCGATCGCCGGGTTGCAGCGATTTAATGTCCTTCCCGCCTTTCAGCTCCAGCCGATTCCGTTGTCCGTCGAGCGTTTCTCGTTTTTCCACCATGAAATGATCGGAGACTCCGTATTTCAGCCGCCCGTTCCCTGACGGATCCATTACTACTCCGAACGAGGCGAACAGTGGACTACTGAAAGGCGCCTCGGCCGGATCGGGATAACCCTCATCCCGTTTCAAAATAAATGACCCGTCACCAGCATTGACCGACTCGATGGTGCCCTGCGTAAACGGCAACGGATCGTAGTCGACCGTAAAGTTGCGCACCGCAATGTTTGTGCACCCCTTGGCATAGACCAGACCCATCTGCGAACGGGTAATGATCAGTTCCGATCCGTTTCCATCAATTTCAAGGTCATGGACTCCGATCAGCTGAAACGCACCATCGTTGTAACTCAGCTCCAGATCGGAGGCAAAATGGTAGGTTCCCTTCGGAAATACGATTCGCGCCGGCACACCGCTCTCCTGCGCCGCTTTCAGTGCGGCGGTGAATGCCGCGTAATCATTTTTCCCGTCATTGGCGATCGCTCCGAAATCGGTGACATCCAGCGTCGTCTTCGCCTCAAACTGGGGTAAAAACGCACGACGTTTTTCGAGAATCGATGACCGCAGCGTCTGTTCCGCCGATTCCGCAAACACCTGCATTCCGATCAAAACACAGGCACAAAAAATCAATTGCGATTTATTTTTCATCTGAGTTCCTTCCCTTACTGCGCGTCTGCGAAATCCCACGCTTGCTTTACATTTTCGTTACCATCCAACAGCTTCATCGATTCGATCTCCACGGAATCAGAACCCGTTCCCAAATCCAGCCGCAAGCCGTACAGCTCCTCGTCCGAGTCAAACTCAACGCGATACTCGTGAGAACCATTCTCTGAAATAATATCAACACTCTTACACCGTTCCGGCCGGTACGGACGCGTTTCCATACCGGACCAGAACACCCGGCAGATCCCTTTCCGGTTCGTTTTCATGGTCCAAACCAGCTTGAAAGAGCCGGTTTCGCGAGGCAGACCGCGGGTAGAGATGCCGGGCGATCCGACCACCAGAGCCGACCCAGTAATCTGAAGTTTTCCATTGCCCTGAGTCATCCACCCTCCGACCGGCCTTGTAGCCGGATTGAAGTCGGGGTTCGGCTTTGGTGGACGACTACATAGTGTCATGTAATGTGTTTCCAGCGCCTTGGCCATCTCGGCTACCCGCTCCGGATATTTCCCAGACCGATCAACGGTTTCGCCGATATCCTCTTTAAGATTGTAGAGCAGATAACGTTTTGGCCAGAGATCGGAGATGTAAAACACTTCGATCAACTTCCACTCGCCTTGCCGAACCCAGGCTCCGGCGGGAGAATACTCGCTGAAATTATGAGGAAAAAAGCAGAAGATTTCCGAACGGTCAAAAGGAGTTCCTTTCAAAACAGGAACAAAACTAACTCCGTCAATGATCTGTTTTGGATTCCCGGGAATTCCGCACATCTCCAGTAATGTTGGATAGTAGTCCACGCCGGTAATAACCGCATCGCTGACGGATCCATTATCGGTTACACTCGGCCAGCGAACCAATGCCGGAACACGGCTACCGCCCTCGAACAGTGATGCTTTCCCTTTGCGCAGCGGCCAGTTGCTCGTTGCAGTAGCCTCTCCATCTTCATGAATCTTTTTGTTCACAACCCCACCGTTATCGGAGGTGAAAACAATGATCGTATTTTTGTCCAGTCCGGTACGCTCCAGATCATCTAGCAACCGACCGAGACTTTCGTCGACAGACTTTAACATTGCCGCCATGGTCGGACTGAGTTGCTTTCCCTGCGGATCGGGATGGTTGCGATAAAACTGAATCAGTTCCTCTTTGGCCTGAAACGGAGAATGAACGCCCCAATGCCACAAGCAGAGGAAAAACGGGCGGTTATCATTCTGGTGAATATAGCCAAGCGCTTCGTCCGTTGCGCGATCCGTGATGTATTCCCCTGCGGGCCCCTCCGTTACTGTTCCGGCATTAAACCGATAGGGAGAAAAATAGCTCTTCGGACCGGGATCAGGAGCTCCGTGGAACGAAAACTCAAACCCCTGCTTTTCGGGCCAGTATGCCGGATCCACACCCAGATGCCACTTGCCGACAAAGCCGGTACGATACCCCGCGTCTTTAAAAGCTTCAGCCAGCGTGTATTGTTCCGGCACCAAAAACTTGCGACTTTCCGGCAGAAGCCGATCCGTCGTGGTCATCAGTTTTTCGATTTGATAATCTGGATCATTTTCTTTTACCGGCATGTGGCCGACAGCGGAGGTAATCCCGTGGCGTGCCGGATACTGCCCGCTGATCAGGGAGGCCCGACTCGGGGAACAGAGGGGACTGGCGGAATAGGCATTAGTGAAACGAACGCTGGACTTCGCAAGGCGCTCCATGGACGGGCTTTTATAAAAGGTTGAGCCGTAGAGCGAGCTGTCCATCCAGCCCATATCATCGACTAGAAAGAAAATCACATTCGGACGAGGATTTTCGACAGCTTGCGCACGGCCTGTCCACGGTAGGACACCGGTTAAAAGCAGTCCAAAAAAAGCTTTACTCATTTTCATATATTTTCTCCCACCGCCCCGTCACTCCTACATCCTGTATCAACCGGACCGCAGCGCTCGATCGGTTTTCACCTCATGGAATTCCGTCCGGCCAAAAAAACGGCTTCATAGATAGCGGTTCAGATCTTTCTGCGCCATCGGACAGATTTCGCGCGAAGCATCGTATGTTTCGCGCAGCGCCATTAGTTCGCTCAGGACAGTCGCCTGCTCAGGATTTTTGGAGAGATCCTTCATTTCCCAAGGATCATTCTTTAAATCAAACAATGCGCTTGAACGGCGCGACCGGTCGTAAATCAGTTTAAAGCCGTCTTTCAGAATGATTCGGTGCTTGAGCCGGGGTGTGGAGGCGGCGAGCCAATCGCGCCACCCGGTCTGCATCGTGCGCACCAGCGGTTTAAAACTCTGTCCATTGTTGCGCGGCATGGACTCCACTCCGGCGTAATCGCAAAGGGTCGGAGCCATATCCAGCCCGCTCACCAGATGCGTGGTGTCACAGCGAGGGGCGGCAGCACGAGGGTCGATGATAGCCAGCGGGACGCGCAGGCTGTGTTCATACGGCTGTCCTTTGGTTGTATGCCCGTGCTCACCGTTCGCCTGCCCATGATCGGCCGAAAAAATAAATACGGTGTTCTCCCGTTGCGGCGAGTGCAGAAAGGCCCTGTAAATCCGCCCGATTTCTTCGTCCACCATTTCAACAAACCGGAAATAACTGTAGGCATAAAAGCGCCACTGCAGATCGCTCCACCCCTCGCCTGCATTTTTCCTGGAAAAATTCGGCGGCAGAGCCGGCAACTGGTCTTTCATCTTTTCCGCCAAAGAAAACTTGGCGGGGGAAACCGGAAAGCTCCAGTAGCAGATGTCATGGGGATTCAGCAGGCCGACATTCAGAAAAAACGGCTTATCCTCTTTCCGATTCGACAAAAATGCTTCGGCGGCGCGCGCCACGGCTGTGTCGCCATATTCTCCAATATGGTTGCTTCCGCACAGCCGTTGAAAACCGCATGCGGACTCTTTCAATGCAATATGCCATTTGCCCATGTAATAACAGTCGTACCCAGCCCGATCGCGGAGCCAGGTGGCTACATCCGTCACCTGTTCAGGATTTTTTATCAACTGCGCGTTTTCGGTAATTCCGCTCTGTTCGGGTTCCAGCCCGGTGTACCAGGCGGTTCGGGCCGGAACGCAGATAGGCGCAGCGCAGTAGGAACGGTCAAAGCGCACCGCATCGCTCAGGAGGCGATCCAGATTCGGCGTGGCCACCTGATCACAACCGTTCACTCCGATGGCCGACCACTTCAGCTGATCGACATGCAAAAAAATGATATTAGGTTTATCAGCCATCGTTCAAACCCTCTCAATCCGGTTCAAGGCCCATCCAAGCTGCCCCTGCGTCACAAATAGGATGCGCTGCATTTCATCCACCGCATAATGAATCGGTTGAATGCCTGTTCCGGTCTGCTCATAGAGATGTACCGGCAACAGCCCGGCCGCCGTGCGGATACCGGTGGATCGTGCGTATTGGAGGGTCTGGTTCCGGCGCAAAGAGGAGAGATCCATGTACATATCGAACCGACGGCTCCAACCCCCGGACGGCGGCAGACAGCGGACGGCATCCATCATGGACCACAGCGTCGTGAGCGGATTGCCAATCTTAACGACATCGGACGAGCCGCCGCTAGATACCCGCAACCCGCCGGGTTGCACCAGGCCCGCCTCATGCCGTACATACGGCCTATTCACGCCGGAAAACGTCCAATCCAGTTCATAGTCCCGAATTGAAAAGAGGTCATCTGGATTGCAGTGAATGGTTGCAGAAACCTCCTCGACGGAACCTGCCGGATGGAAATTCATTTGAATGTGATACTCAGAACTGCCAAGGTCACGGCGGATGGCTACCGTTCCTAGAATGGAATTGGAAAGAGCCACGCTGGCTCCCGCCTTCTCCGGCAGCGTCACATCAATTAGATCGTACAGGATCGACCAACCGCCTTCCGGAGGGATTAGCCCCTGAGGAGGGACATACCTATGCAGATATCCACCAAGAATTCGAACCTCATCGTCGGGGAGAGTACCGCCCGGCGGCACGACAAACAGATTCCCAGCATCGCCTGTCAATTTTCCCCCGAAACAAATCCGGGGTAAAACCGCGCCGCCGAGTATCACTTTTAAACAGGTCCGTCGATTCATCACCGTTCTAATCCAAATGTGCGCTAACATCCAAAACTGCTTCTGCCACTAAACCATCCAGAAGGCTCAATCATACGAAAAATTCGCGAAAGTTCGTAATACGCTCTAAACCTGTCGCGTAGAATAATTCAGTTGAAAAAATCCCCAGGATAACTCCCGGGGATTTTCCATCTGGTTTATTTGACCATTTTCTTACGAATGATCAGCACAACCAATGCTCCCAGACCGACCATGCCAATGGTGGCTGGCTCTGGGATGGTTTCAATCATCACATTGTCAAACGTCGCGCCACCTAAGGCTGCGGGTGCCTGCAAACGCGTGTTAAAAAAAACGTAGTCCAACGTGGGAGCCACAGTGGGCACTAATTGATAACCGGTAAGCTTGGCAACTCCGTTAATTACTACATCCACCTTGTTATCCGTATAATAAGTGAATTCGACTTTGCTTACAGCGCCGGTTGTGTATTGATTCGCGCCCGATGTAAAAGCATTGCTTAAACCTACTCCGCCGTAAACTGTATATTTTTTATTCAATGTCTGAAATGCAACCTGTCCATTTCCATCAACAATCATATTACTATCCGTTGACTCATTTCCGAACCCCATTGCGTGGCTCCCGTTAGTCGACATAAAAACATCGGCGGTAATCTTGATGGCCGTAACTCCTGTCATATTGACACTGGTCAGATCCACACCAAATGAGGAGCCCGATACACCTGTAGTAGACTCCACCACTCCATTATTGGTCTGGACACCAACCATCAACGTTGTAATTCCGGCCGCCTTTAATTCTATTCCATTGAAGTTATTGGAATAGATCAGAGTCGCCTGAGACAACCCCGCCAGCATCAGCACCATCCCTGCTATACTTATTTTTTTCATCTCTTTTTCCTTTCTGTTACCTGTTACCTGATATAAACCATACACCTCTATGCGAAAAAATCAAGGATTATTAAAAAATTTAAGGGATGACTTCCCAGTAATAAGTTTCGCCAAGCGAAGGAACCTTTTTTGCCGTAATCAGGCGCAGACCGCCCGGTAGGGTTCCGCTAACAGCGGCCATAGGAGCCGGATTTGTCGGGACGTAGGCACGGAGTTTGGCAATGACTGAAGCATAGGCTGGATCATTGATCAGGTTGCGCAACTCCTGCGTGTCAGATCCGCCGGGGGCAGTGGCGCGCCAATCGTACAGCTCGCACAATTTCCCGGGGCGGTAGATGTAGCGGTAGTCGTCGGTGATGACGGCAAAATCGGCACCCTCGGCCGACACCTGTACGGCCACCCGGCCATAGCTTCGGGTCGGGTTCTGAAAGATCGGAACCAGACTGGTTCCATCCAGACCGTCCTTCTTTGGAAGCCCTGCCATTTCAACCAGAGTGGGATACGTGTCCAGCAGTTCCACGACATGGTCATATACCGTATTGGTCGGTATTCCCGGTCCCGCCCAGATATAGGGAACATTGCTGGTGCGTTCCCATACGGTATGCTTGCCGGTTCTGAGCTTTTCGCCCAGGTGATAGCCGTTGTCGCTCCAGAAGACGACGATGGTGTTGCTGGCATAGGCACTTGCGGCTAGCGCATCGAGAATCCGTCCATGCTGCGCATCCGCATAGGTGACGCACGCATGGTAGGCCTGAATCTCCAGCGTCAGCATTGCATAGTCGACGACCCTGCCGGTCTTGTCATTTTTAACGGACGGATCCAGATCGTCTAAATCGTCTAGGTGAATTTCCGGCTTGTACATGCTGTTCGTATTATACAGATCAAAATATTTCTGCGGGGCGAAACGACTGAGATGCGGAGCGTAGGTTCCAATCGTCATAAAAAAGGGTTTGGTGTGCGTCGCCTGAAGTTGTGCAATGGCGTAATCGGTCGTCATCGTATCGGCCATATACGGCTCCATCGTGTTCGGAATAGGGCCGAAATCTCGGTCAAGCAGCAAGGGGTCGGTGGGTGTTGCAAGGTTGGCGGCCGACCACGCGTTGTAAGGCCAGCCGTTTGTCTTCTCGGCCGGACTCCAGTGAAAGTATTCGGTGTAGGCTTTCAGATCGATGTATCCCGGCATGTGGTGGAACACCTTGCCTGCACCATAGGTTTCGTAACCCGCGCGTTTGAAGTAGGCGGGTAGGCTTTCGAGATCCGGCCGACTGTAGAAAAACACGTTGTTGGCATAGAAGCCGGTTGATGCCGGATGTTTGCCTGTCATTAACGCGGTGCGCGACGGGGTGCAGTAGGTGGTTGAAATGTGCGCGTTGCGGAAGGCCAGACCCGATGCCGCGAGTTTATCGAGGTTCGGCGTGAACGAGTGTCCGGTATCAAAGCCCGGCCAGTCGTTCATATCATCTGCGACAATCATTAAAATATTCGGCTGTGAATCAGGTTGAGTTTCACCGGTGCGGTCGGAAACCAGGACGCGGGCAAATCCGTCCCTGCCCATGGTTTCCATCGGAACATAGGAATAGTGCGTCATGCCGGTGCCAATGATCGCTTCTCCGTGGTTTTGCCAGCTTTGCAGTCCGTCGCGGGAAACCTGGACCTGGTAGCGCTTGCCGCGTGCGGTCGGCCAGCGCAGTTGCCAGTGCGGGTCGATAAACTTCATTTCGATGTCGATAGGCCGCCCGTCTGCAGTAATCGCCAGACCGCCCCCGCTCTGGGTCAGCGCAATGGAGAGCCCGGTGGCTTTCGTGGAAATATTTGCTGTGAGATACGGAGTTAGATTTTGCACGGTAATGTCCGCAAAACTGCCGCTGAGACTACTGGCGGTCAGCAGGTCGATAGTTTTCGGTTCGCCGTTATAGTCGGCGAAGTCGATGGCCACAGAAACGCGGTTGCTACCCATGGTGGCGGCCCCGCTGATCTGAATCGGCGCAACGCCGTTGGAATCGGTTATGAAAGTCAGCCGGTAAGGCTGGCTGGCTCCGGCGACAGCTTCGAGTGAACCGATATAAATGGCGGCTCCAGATCCGCTCACGGCCACTTCGACCGAACCGCTGAGGGAGTAGAGTTTCATTGCCGACAGGGTCGTCGTTCCGCCGCTGAATTTCACCCGCGTGGAGGTTGTTGCGTCAGTATCGCTATCGCCAACGCGGAGAACAGGAACATTCAACGCGCCGCCCGATACGTTTAGTTCTGACGAAGCAATGGTTCCGTATCCGGACATATTAATGCCAGCGGCGGTCAGGCTGCCGCTTTGGAGCCAAAGCCGCGAGACGCCGGCCTGATTGCCCATGTTCAGATTGGCGCAAACGGCACTGCTGTTGATGGTCACCGTGGCCGCATTGAAAAGATCGACATGATCGGCGGAGGTCGGAATGGTGCCGCCGCTCCAGATGCTACTTGAAGACCATTCGCCGCCAGACAGCGAAGTGGTATTTTCATAGACGGGTTTCAGATTCGCGGTAAACCCTCCGCCCGCTTCGTCGCTGAGCGCAAACCGAGCTATCAGATTTGCGCCTCGTTGAGCCGTGAAATACAGTCCGACCGCCGTTACATTGGTGAAGGTTCGTGCGGCAAAACCTGATGCGGGTACATTGGTAAAGTCAGCACCGCCGTTGGCGGCAGGATCCCACGAGGCCCACTGGACACTGTTGGTTCCGTAAAGAGTCTTATTCGTAACCATTCCGACCACGGTAACGTCGGAAATATAATAGGTGCCGCCATCACGGATAACCCATTGCGTTGCACCGTCATTGCGGAACAGAGAGATTCTCAGCGAACTGGTCGTATCGAATTGTATAGGCAGGGCGCTACCGGTAAGAAAATTGCTCTTATCCCAAATTAAAAGTCCTTTGATGGCCGCCACATAATTTGTGCCGCCTGTGGCTTGGACAACTAGCCTGCCGTTGACGAGGGAGATCGAAGGATCGCTGACCATCGGATCGACGGTCGCCGATGCGCTCATACCGCCGTATATTTTGGTTCCGCTTGAAGCGTCACCGCTGAATAAGGCGGTTGAATCACTGAAATTCCAAATTTTGAAAGCGGCATTACTCGATGTCACAGCCCGCAGCGGAGGCTGAACCGCTGCGGTCAAGGGTGCGTACTGAACAACTACGTCAGACCAACCGACCGAAACGACCATTAAAACTGCCGCCATCAACGAAAACATAACGTGCACTTTTGATCTCTTTTTCATTTGCGTCGATCCGGCAGTAATCAATAATCAGCACGATCTGATCGGCCTCGGGATAGCCAGTCGTTTTTTTTGGTCTACCCGTGAAAATCGCCTCCGTTACAAATCATTTGGCAAACCGCTGGCGAATAAACAGCAAAGCCAATCCACCCAGACCGAGCATACCAACTGTGTACGGCCCCTGAAGCACTTCAACCGTCACACGGTCGAACCATGGCTCGGTTGCCGGGTCGGTTACCGTGTTAAAAAACTGCATCTGCAGATATTTAATCATCGGAGCGGCGGGCGTTCCTTCCGGAAAATTGTGGCCAATCGCCAGGCCGTTGGTAACCACTGAGCCGTTCAAAGAAATGTCCACCGTACTGTTGGCATAATAGATCATTTCAAAGGTATTGACCGAATTATCCAGGTATTTGCTCGTATACACCGAGTCACTTATTCCTGAAACTGCTGTTCCGCCGTGAACCGTAAAAGCCTTACTATTAAACTGAAGCCACGGGCCGCTGTTAGCTGTTGGCTCATTTAGTTTTTGCACATCGTCACCCTGAAACCCGATTGCGATCCAGCCAGTGCCAGAGGTTTTAACAGTCGCCGTCAACTTGATTGTTTGGGTGATCGGCGCAGCGGCCAGTTGAATCCGGTAAACATCCCCAGCGGCTACGCTGTTTGCTGTCAAATGCCCGCTGCCATCCAACTCCGTACGCGTGACCGTACTTTTGATTCCCGGATCGACGGCAGCACTTGAAACCGGAGATGCCCCGGACACTCCGGTGAAGTCGTTGTAATAGATTATTTGTGCGCAGGCAGTGCTGACGAACATCTCGGTTGCGATAATGATAAAAGCAATTTTTTTCATAAAACCAGCTTCGCCTCTTGCTCTTTCGTTGCTTATTATGTTGAAGACAAAAATCCCCAGAATAAATTCTGGGGATTTACCGATCCGCTCTATTTGCGAAGCTGCTTGCGAACGAACAGGACAAGCAATGCTCCCAGACCGAGCATGCCAATGGTGGCTGGCTCTGGGATGGTTTCAATCGTAAACGTATCAATGTTGGCACCGTTTACGAATGCCAAGCCCCGAAAAGCGATAACGGCATTCTTCAATTCTATTGCGTCCGTCGTGGCGATCACCTGATTTGTATGAACCTGCACGCCGTTATACCAAGTATCGATTGTTCCGTTTTTGTTGTATTGCAGCGACATCGTAAACTCACCGCCGGATGTAAAATTACTTCCTTGAGTCACATTAGCAACTACATTGGTGGCAAACCCTGTACCGCCGGCCGCTCTAAAAATGCCACTCCCGGTTATGGCGATGACAGGATTGCCATTCCCGTTCACGTTGTAATTAGCAATGTCCTGAAACGCCAGACCGATATAACCACTGCCATCCGATGTAAGCGGAGATTTTCCCGCGATCGTCAATTTGACTGCCGTCACATTGAGATCGGTTGCCAACCCCAAAGTGCTCAGATCAACACGGAATCCAACGGTGCTGACATTATTACTGATAGGAGTAAGCCTGCCGCCGGATTCAACCATATTGCCGGCCACACCGACGCCAACTCCAGCAACCTTGAATTCCGTTCCACTGAAGTTGTTGGAATAGATCAGAGTCGCCTGAGACAACCCCGCCAGCATCAGCACCATCCCTGCTATACTTAATTTTTTCATCTCTTTTTCCTTTCTGTTACCTGTTCCCTGTTCCCTGTTCCCTGTTTCCTGTTTCCTGTTCCCTGATATAAACCATACACCGCTATGCTAAACAATCAAGGATTATTAAAAAAATATTTAGTCAAGTTTCAAGGCGTCTGGTGCACCTCTTCGATACTAGAGCATCTTAATAAAAGTTGTAGCCCATACCGCAAG
>JBBQSL010000042.1:0-21597 GCA_038213895.1 Kiritimatiellales bacterium
GATGAAATATAGGGGCGAGACGAACTTATGAAAGACGGTCGATAAGCGTGGAGGTCGTTCTGGATAAGTATTTCTCATACATGTAAAGTTTAAGTCGAATTCCAAAGGTTGGAAGTTTTATTCTCAGTTTTATACGCGGCCCCTTCCACCGGAAACGCGGCCTTTGCTGCGCAAAGAACCGCGTCCTACAAATTTGGATAAACCACTCCGCATCGACATCACAAGTCCCAATGTAGGACGCGGTTCTTTCGGAACGAAAGGCCGTGTTGCGCACGCGCGGAAATTCCGACCACCGGAAACGCGGCCTTTGCTGCGCAAAGAACCGCGTCCTACAAGTTCGAGGGGATATGTCGCGCAGGCCAGAATATTTGTAGGGCGGGCCTCTCTGTATGCAGAGGGCGCGCGGAAGTTCCGACCACCGGAAACGCGGCCTTTATTGCATAAAGAACCGCGTCCTACAAATCCGACAACTTGCGCGATGCGCAACAAGGGGGAAAACGCGCATCAATACCGAATTGGAACAATCATGCCTTGAAATTTCCAATGTTCGGAACATTCCACCAAACCGGCTCGCACGGGGTTATTGCGCACATAGTCCCACTTTTCGGAATAGCTGCTGGCGCTACGCAAGACATGGTCGAAAAATCCAGGTTGCCAGTGCGGTTGCGCAATGCCGGACTCCCGTAACGGCGCAGAGAGCGACTGTTTGATGAATCCAACTGTTTTCCCCAGCTCGTAGCGACGCGGATCAATCCGCAGAAAGAGGTGGATATGATCGGGCATGATCACATACTCACCGCAGGCGATTCCTTCGGCGCTTTTACTCTTCATATAATCCATAAAGCGGGCATGGAATGCATCGTTCGCCAGAAGCGGTTTGCGATCGAAGGTGCAGAACGTGATGAAATATAGGGGCGAGTCGAACTTATGAAAGACGGTCGATAAGCGTGGAGGTCGTTCTGGATAAGTATTTCTCATAGATGTAAAGTTTAAGTCGAATTCCAAAGGTTGGAAGTTTTATTCTCAGTTTTTTACGCGGCCCCTTCCACCGAAAACGCGGCCTTTGCTGCGCAAAGAACCGCGTCCTACAAATTTGGATAAACCACCCCGCATCGACATCACAAGTCCCAATGTAGGACGCGGTTCTTTCGGAACGAAAGGCCGTGTTGCGCACGCGCGGAAATTCCAACCAATCAAACTCCATGCACCAACATGGAAGCGGCAATCCCATGGAGCTTGTCCGTGTGCTTGCGGGGCGGCAGGCGAAGCGGAAGCTGTCGCCCGAGATCCAAGCGTATGCACACGTTCGTTTCTGACACTCCCCGACGGAAGCGACCAACTAATCCAGCTCGAACTCGGGAAAAAGGAGGGAATTGAACTTGCGAATCAAAACAGACCTATCGTTCAAATTAGTGAAGTCTGATTCCTGCTCACAAATAAGCGGCTTCGTTCCAGCGGAGCTGGTTTTTGAAGTTGCGCAATTCAGTTTTTGCGTCGATGACAACGAGTTCGACATCGGCCATTTCGCAGAAGATTTCGATATAGCGCGTGTCAATCTGTTGCGAGTAAACCGTATGGTGTGCGCCGCCAGCCAGAATCCATGCCGCCGCGCCGATCTTGAGACTCGGCTGCGGAACCCATAGGGTGCGAGCCACCGGTAGTTTCGGCAGGTCGTGTTCCGGCGCTACGGCCGTCACTTCATTGACGATGATGCGGAAGCGGTTGCCCATATCGATCGGTGACACGTTGATGGCCGGGCCAGCAGGCGAGTTGAAAACGAGTCGCGCCGGATCGTCTTTTCCGCCGATACCGAGCGGATGGGTTTCAAGCGACGGCTTGCCCGCCGCGATCGACGGACAGACTTCGAGCATGTGCGAACCAAGAACCTGCATTCCCGCCGGGTCAAAGTGATAGGTGTAATCTTCCATGAACGAGGTTCCGCCGGTCAGCCCTGCGCCCATCACTTTCATGATGCGGGTCATCGCGGCGGTTTTCCAGTCGCCTTCAGCGCCGAAGCCGTAACCGTCGGCCATCAGACGCTGAACCGCGAGACCGGGCAGCTGCTTGAAGCCGTGCAGGTCTTCAAAGGTGGTGGTGAATGCTTTAAAACCGCCTTTTTCGAGGAAGTTCCGCATGCCGATTTCGATACGAGCCTGTTCACGAATGTTTTCGATGAGCGCATTCTTCTCAACGGTATAGAGATTCTTATATTCGGCCATCAGCGCGTCGATTTGCGCGTCGGTTACTTTGTCAACCGAGGCTTTGAGATCGCCCATACCGAAGCCATTGACCGCGTAGCCAAACTTGATCTGCGCTTCAACCTTATCGCCTTCGGTCACGGCCACCTCGCGCATATTATCGCCAAACCGAGCTACTTTTAGATTCTGCGATTCATTCCACGCCGTGGCGACACGGGCCCAGACCGCCAGCTCTTCGCGCACGGACGGGTCTTCCCAGTGACCGACAATGACGGTACGGTTTTTCCGAAGTCTGGAACAGATGAACCCAAACTCGCGGTCGCCGTGCGCCGACTGATTGAGATTCATAAAATCCATATCGATCGAATTCCACGGAATATCGCGGCCGAACTGCGTGTGCAGATGAACGAACGGTTTTTTCAGCGCGGTCAGTCCGGCGATCCACATCTTGGCCGGGCTGAAAGTGTGCATCCAAGTGATCAGTCCGATGCAATTTTCATCGGCATTGGCATCGCGACAGAGTGCATAGATTTCATCTGGTGTTTTCACCGTCGGTTTCCAAACCACATCCACCGAGATGGAGGTGTCAGCGTTCAGCGCGGCGGCAATCTGTTTGGCATCTGCCGCCACCTGTTCAAGCGTTTTCGGGCCGTAAAGATGCTGGCTTCCCGTCACAAACCATAATTGTAATTTCGTATTCACTTCGTTCTCCTCAATTTAATTAGTCCAAAGTCGAAAGGTCTAAAGTCAAAAGTCCCGACCTGAGACCTTCGACTTTTCGACCTACCTTAGATGGCGGCCTTGCCGCCTTGACCATAATAGGCGGTTGCTCCATGTTTCCTTAAAAAATGTTTGTCCAGCAGAACCTGCGGAACAGCCGTCAATGCCGGATTCAACGCCAGACTGTTGAGTGCCATGCCAGCGACCTCTTCAAGAACAATCCCGTTCTCAACTGCTTTGGCGGCACTTGAGCCCCAGACAAATGGCGCATGACTGGAAACCAGCACGGCGGGCATCTGTGCCGGATCAATTCTATTTTTTTGAAAATGTTCAACAATCACTTTTCCGGTGTTGAGCTCATAATCGTTAGCAATCTCTTCGTGGGTCAGCACGCGGGTGCAGGGAACCTCGCCATAAAAATAATCGGCGTGCGTTGTTCCAAGGGTTGGAATTCCGTGCTTGGCCTGCGCCCAGGCTGTCGCCTTAGCAGAATGCGTGTGAACAATTCCTCCAAGGCTTGGAAAACTTTTAAACAGCCACCAGTGCGTCGGCGTGTCGGAGGATGGATTGAGCTTGCCCTCAACTTTTTCTCCGGTTTCGAGGGAGGCGATCACAATGTCTGCCGGGGTCAGATTGTCATAATCCATACCGCTCGGCTTGATCGCAAACACCCCGGCTTCGCGGTCAACCTCACTGGCATTGCCCCAGGTCAGAATTGCCAATTGAACGCGGCTGATCTCTTTATTCGCCGCGCACACTCGTTCCCTTAACTCGCTATAGTTCATTGTATTCACTCCGCTCTTTTGTCTTTTGAACCGCAGAATGTCGAACAAGGAATATCCAGAACCCACCCCGCCCTTCGGGCACCCCTCCCGCGGAGGGGATTTCCCCTTCTGCGGTTCTCTATTCAATATTCGATATTCATCACGCCAAGGATTCAACCGCGGCCCGCTCAATGACAAGCCCCGTGTGATAGCGTTCAAAAAACTGATTAAAACCGGCCACATCTTTGGGGTCAGGCTGAACCGCGTCGCCCATGCTCCCGGCAAAGACCTGTTTCAAAAATTCCGGGAGGGACTCGTCTTTGTTTTCCCGTGTCATGTAAGAAGCCAGCAGCGCAATGCCCCAGGCCCCGCCTTCGCCAGCGGTTTCGAGAATTGACACAGGAACTTTTGTGGCCGCCGCCATGATGCGCTGCCCCACGTTCGGCGTTTTAAAGAAGCCACCATGACCACGGATTTCATCCACCTTAACGCCCTCTTCATCCATCAGAATATTCAATCCAGTCCGCAGGGCGCACAGCGCCGAATACAGATGCGAACGCATAAAATTAGGCAGAGTAAAATTACTGTTTGCGGAACGGGCGAAGAGTGGACGGCCTTCGCTGAAGCCGGTCATATGTTCGCCGGAAATATAGCCATAGGTCAGCAGGCCTCCGCAGTCTGGATCGCCGTTGAGTGCCAAAGACAGAAGCGTATCGTAAAGACGATCTCTGGACACCTCCACGCCCAAGGCTTCCGCCGCACGACCGAAAAGATTAATCCAAGCGTTGCAGTCGGACGTGCAGTTATTAGAATGGGCCATCCCTACCAACTTACCGTCCGGGGTAGTGACCAGATCGATTTCGTGGTGCACTTTAGAGAGATCTTTCTCGAGCACCAGCATCGCAAAAACAGACGTGCCTGCCGAAACATTGCCTGTGCGTACCTCAACACTATTGGTGGCCACCATGCCGGTGCCAGCATCGCCTTCGGGAGGACAGAGCGGAGCGCCCGCCTCCAAATTTCTTGCAGGGTCCAGCAGGCGTGCGCCTTCTGCCGTCAGCACCCCAGCCTGCTCTCCGGCACTCAAAACCCGAGGAAGAAGATCCTTCAGTTTCCAGCCCAATCCCTCGCGCTGGATATGGGCATCAAATTGGTTCAGCATCGCGGTGTTGTAATCCTGCGCCTCGATATCAATAGGAAACATTCCGGAGACCTCGCCAATGCCCATCACTTTTTGTCCTGTAAGTTTCCAGTGAACGTAACCGGCCAGAGTCGTCATGTGGGCAATACGACCCACGTGCTCTTCTTTGTTAAGAATCGCCTGGTAGAGATGGGCAATGCTCCAGCGCTGAGGAATGGGATAGTTGAACAACTCCGTGAGTTCCTCCGAAGACTGACCCGTCATATTGTTGCGCCAAGTTCTAAAAGGTACCAGCTGATTACCGTCGGCATCGAAAACCATGTAGCCATGCATCATGCCGCTGATGCCGAGGGCTTTTACCCGTTTCAAGAGAACGCCGTACTGCGCTGCCACATTTTTCTGCAGGTCAGAAAAACTGGCCTGAATCCCCGCCCACACTTCCTCCAAAGGATAGGTCCAGACCCCGTCGTCCAGCGTGTTTTCCCAGCGGTGCGCTCCCGCTGCGCTGGGCCTGTTATCAGGGCCGATCAGCACCGCCTTGATGCGGGTCGATCCCAATTCGATGCCGAGTATGGCCTGCCCGCTTTGTATAATTTCTGCGATCATTGAAACATCGTTGCTCTTCATGGGTCTTCCGTCCTTATTTATTACCGTCAGCTGCCATTCACTGTTGACTTATTAAACTATGTTGATTAAGTGTAAATACATTAAGCCCCGAGACCGTTCAATGCAAAAAAAAGAAAAAGCCAGTCAGATCGCGCGACCATCACACGTCCGGCAGGTCAACCTGCAAGCCGTCATCCGGCAGATGCGACAGCTGTCTGTTTTTTCAAAAATCGATCTGGCACGCGAACTGGGAATCAGCAGCACCACCATGACCAAACTGTTTAAACGGCTCGAAACCGATCAAGTGATCGAGCAGAGCTCGGAAGTTGATAAAAGCTTCGGACGGCCCAAAATTCTCTACCGGCTTTCCCCCGCCCCGCAAATCGCCGCCGTGGTGATCGATATCGACACCACCACGATCTGCATTTCCAGCCTGCAGGGCGACATCCGCCCCGAATATCAGATCGCCTTCCCCACCGGCAACGACCCAAAAATACTTTTCCCAACCATAGAAAAATATTTTTCCAAGGTCTGGAAAATCTGCGGCGGAAAACAATGCCGCATGATCGGTGTCTGCATTCAGGGTCTGATTGAAAACGAATCCGGACAAAGCATGCTCAATCCCAACCTGCACTGGCTGGAAGGAACTCGGCCAGCAAAGGAAATCAGCCAGCGGCTTGCGATTCCGTCCGTCATTCTGCACGAAGCCAAAGCCATCTCGCGCGCCCAGCTGACTGTTGCGGACAATACTGCAGACATGCTCACCATCGACTTCAGCGTCGGCGTTGGAATGAGCGTCATCAGCAACGGGCGCTATCTCACCGGCCGATCAGGTTTCGCCGGGGAAATCGGGCACATCATCATGAACCCCGGCGGGGCGCTGTGCGGTTGCGGCAACCGCGGCTGCCTGGAAACCGTCGCTGCTGACCGCGTCTTTTTCCAAACATTGGAAAAATCCGGCCGACGTAAAGCCGTCACTGACATTCTAAACTGGCAGAGTATCGGGATCGCGGCGGCCATCAACTTGTTCAATCCGCAGACCGTCTACATCTACAGTCGCATGTTTGATGAAATCCCGGACTATCTCCAGCGGCTCAGAAAACAGGTTGAACAAAAAGCAATGGCTCCCTCATCTGCCGTCTGCCGCCTACTGCCAACCAGCTCCGGAAAATTAAACGGAACCTTACTGGCAGCCATTGACCGGGCCTTGACAGAGACCATTGCAGTGGATTGATTTTTCAGCCGAACTCAATGCTTGAAGTGGCGCATGCCCGTGAAGGCCATCGAAATGCCATATTTATCGCAGGCAGCAATGACTTCCTCGTCGCGGATCGAACCGCCCGGCTGAACAATGAAACGCGCGCCAACGGCGTGGGCTTCGTCGATACTATCGGCAAACGGGAAAAAGGCCTCGGACACAAATACGCACTCCCCGATGATTTTAGCGATTTGCTGTTCGGTGATTTCCGGATTCTGAAGTTTCAAATTTTCAATAGCTTTCGGAACGGCCAACTTGCGCAGGGAATCCACGCGATTCGGCTGTCCGGCACCCATGCCGAGCACACGGAACTGTCCCGGTTTATATTCCTGCACCACCATGATGGCGTTGGATTTGGTGTGCTTGGCGGCAGCAATACCGAATTCCGCCAGCGCCCGTTTGGTCTGATCAAATGCGGCCTGGGTGACATTCTTCCACTCGGCAATCGAGTCGGTATCGACATTCTGCACCAGAATCCCACCATTAATGTCTTTAATCATTTTACGCGGCGCGGCTTTAGACATCGGCTGACGCAGTTTCAAAAGGCGGATGTTTTTGCTCTTGGATTTTAGCAATTCGAGCGCAGCGGCATCGAAGTCCGGAGCGATCAATGCTTCGATAAAACGACCCTTTAATAGTTCAGCCGTCGCCATATCCACTTTTTGCGTTACAGCGATCACGGAACCAAAGGCGGAAACGGGATCACCGTTCCACGCCGCTTCAAACGCTTCAGCCAGCGTCGCGCCGGTGGCATAGCCGCAAGGGTTGGTGTGCTTGATAACCGCCACGCCAGGCTTGCCGGAAAGTTCTTTGACGGCTTCGAGCGCGCCTTCACCGTCCACATAATTATTGTAGCTCATCTCTTTGCCGTGCAGAACGTCTGTATGCGCAATGCAGGCTTCGACCGCTTTAGCGTCCACATAAAGCCAGGCTTTCTGATGCGAATTTTCGCCGTAGCGCAATTCGACGCCGTTGGCCGCCGTTTTAACAAACGGACGCGGTGCGGTAGTTTTCATCTGCTCGGCGAGATACCCAGCAATCGTGGCATCGTAAGCCGCCGTGCGGGCGAAAACTTTCTGGCCGAGTTCAAAACGAAGCTCTTCTGTTGTGCCGCCGTCATTGGAATCCATCGAAGCCAGCACACGGGCGTAGTCAACCGGATCGGTGATGACGGTGACGAATTTCATGTTCTTGGCTGCAGAGCGGATCATCGTCGGGCCGCCAATGTCGATCTGCTCAATCGCTTCATGCAAAGGGACGCCAGCTTTGGCAATGGTCGCTTCGAAGGGATAAAGATTCACACAAACCAGATCAATCGGCTGGAGGCCGTGCTTCTTCATGGTTTTCATGTGCTCTTCACTGTCACGCAGATGAAGTAGTCCGGCGTGAACCTGCGGGGTCAACGTTTTGACTCGACCATCGAGCATTTCGGGAAAGCCGGTGAATTCAGAAACATCCTTTACGGTGATCCCCGCATCGCGCAACGCTTTAGCGGTTCCGCCGGTCGAAAGCAATTCGACACCGCGCACGGCTAATGCTTTGGCAAATTCAACGATTCCGGCCTTATCTGAGACGCTCAACAGTGCCCGCGCAATTTTTATCATTCGATAACTCCTTGGAAAATAGTTAATGTCGGATTTAAACATGAAATATCGGTCGCCGGAAATGTTTTTTACGAACCACTTTTTTTCACCAATCAGCAGAACTACGCCAGCTGAAACGGTCAATTGCCGAGTTGTTCGTCTGCCATTTGCTGAAAGAGAGAAAGATTCTCTTCCGTTATCCCGCAGGCTTTGACATAGACCGGATCGATGGCGCACGATTGGAAACTGGCCGGACAGAGAGATTCGGCGATGTGAAGTGCGCAGAGTGAGCCGCATTCGGTGTTGCGACTGAGTGCCGGATCGTGATGGAAGGCGACGGCAGAGATCTGATCGTTCGAAAAACCCCAGACGGCCAGCAGATAGGCCGCGATTTCCGCATGGCTAACGCCGATAATGGAGCGTTCGATTTCGGCGTCGGTCTGGGTTGTGCTTTTCAAGTCCGAGATAATCGCGGCCCAGTGTTCGGGCGCATATTTGGCTAGTACAATTTTCCCCAGGTCATGCGCAAAGCAACAGAGCATGGCGCGGTCGATTAATATACGGCTGGCATTTTTATGATACAGGATTCTGGAAACCAGGTTGGCGCATTGGATGGAGTGCTGGTTGAGTTCTTCGAAGAATGAAGCGTCAATGGATGCACCTTTAAACGTTTCGTATACGCCGAGACTGAAGACCAGGCTGTTAATGGTTGCGATTCCGAGCAGGGAAACGGCATGTGCAATGTTCTGCGTAGGGGTGCTCAGATTAAATAGAGCCGAGTTGACGACTTGCAGAACTTTGGAACTGATAATGATGTCCTGCGAGATAACGTCAGCAACGTCTTTAAGTGTGGAGTTCGGGTCGTTCAGCTTGGCAGTGAGCTGACCGAAGACACGCGGGAGAGGCGGCAGTGTACTTCCGTCGCCCAGCAGGCCGAGAAGAATCGGATTCTGTATCAACTCCCGCAAGGCGAGCGCTTTGTTGAGCTGGGCAATGAAAAAAAGAGGATCGAAGGGTCTGAGCAAAATCTGCTGGGCAGGCCCGACTAAGCTTTTGAACTGATCTTTTTCTGATGGGTCGATCAGGAGAAACCGGATGGTTGCCGGCGACTGTTCTTTCAGCTGCGTGAGCAAGTCTGATCCGCTTTGCCCCGGCAGACGTTCGGACGTCACGACAACATCGAAAGGATTCTGTTCATTCTGCGCGACAGCCTGAGCGGCATCGGGTGCAAATTTGAGCGTCCAGTCGTGGTCGTGCGGTTTGAGCACAGCATTATATATTTTCCGCAGGTCTTCACGGGGTTCAACGAAGAGAATTCGGCGCATTTTGTTTTATTCCTTTTCTATACAGTCTGTTCCAGCTTGCCGGTTTCATCCTGAAGTTCACACAGAACCTGTTCAACAATTTTTATGTTCATACCGAGGCGCCGTTCCGAGCCCGGGCAGACGGTGTAGTTGAGTCCGTCAACGCCCAGCCCGGCCCCGGCCATCATGGAGATCACGTCGGCCATATGAATCAGATCGACCGTCAGTTTTTCACCGGGGTGCGATTCAGGGTCATGGTGCCAGCGGACTGCGTCCACAATGGCGGAAGGCAGGTTCCAACGTTTGAGCAATTCGGCACCGACTTCGGCGTGGTTGATGCCGAGGATCCGGAATTCAGCCTCATCAAACGGGATCTTTTCATGAACCGCCAGCTCCAGAATCGGCCCGGCGTCCACTTCCAAATAGCTGCCCATCACTAGTTTACCGATATCTTGCAGCAGCGCGGCGGTAAAGGCACCGTTCGGGGCCTGCCTTCTGATTTTTTTAGCGAGAATTTCGGTTGCAACGGCGGACGTAACGAGATGATTCCACAGCATTTTCGGAGCGAGGTCGTAGCCTTTCACCGGGCACTGGGCCCACTGCGAGGCTTCAGACATGTAGAGCATGCGGGCAATGGTTTTCATGCCCAGCCGGACGACCGCCTCCCGAACAGAATGAATTTCGCGTGAGCAGCCGAAGTAGGCCGAGTTGGCAAAACGCAACACGCTGGTGGTGAGTGCTGGATCCAGTTCGAGCACCCGGGAGACCTCCGCGCTGCCCGAATCCGGGTTGTTAACCACCTGCATCGCACCGAGAGCCGGACTCGAAAGAAGTTTTATTTCTTCGAGTGCCGCGAGAATTTCGTTACGCCTGCTCATTACCATTCCTTTCCTGATCCGCTCACGTATCCGCCAGTCCCCGCAGAGTACCTGACATTCCGGAAAGCGAAACAACATGATCGGCCCCGCCCAGTTTAATAGCTTCTTTGGGCATGCCAAAAACAATGGAGCTGGCTTCGTCTTGAGCGACGGTTTTTGCCCCGGCCTGTTTCATGGCAAGCAGTCCGGCGGCGCCATCGTTACCCATGCCGGTGAGGATGGCACCGACGGCGTTGGCCCCGGCATATTTGGCGACGGAATTGAACAGCACATCGACGCTGGGCCGCTGGCGGCAGACGGGCGCATCTTCGTTGAGCATGACGCTGTATTGTGCACCGCTGCGGGTGATGGTCATGTGTTTCCCGCCGGGGGCGATCAGAATGAGACCGGGCAGAATGCGGTCGCCGTGGATAGCTTCACGCACTTCCATGGCGCAGGTGGTGTTCATTCGCTGCGCGAAAAGGGCGGTAAATTTGGGCGGCATATGCTGAACGACCACGATGCCGTGCGTGGTGGCTGGCAGTTCCGCGAAAATGTGGCTCAACGTCTGCACCCCGCCGGTTGAAGCGCCGATGGCGATGATTTTCTGCGTGGTTTGAGTCATTGCGCTTTTTGCTGCGGAAGCCGACACGACCGTTGCAGGCCGCATCACCTGAGGCAGCCGCATCATCGTGCGAGCCCCGACTGTCCGAATCAGGGCGACGAGTTCATCGCAAGTTTCCTGCACCGTAAAAGATGAACCGGGCTTACAAATCACATCGAGCGCACCCAGCTCGAGCGCTTCGAGCGCCACCGGCCCGTTGCGCTCGCCCAGCGAACTCAGCACGATGACCGGCATGGGGCGGGCCTCCATCAGTTTGCGCAAAAAGGTAAGGCCGTCCATGCGTGGCATTTCGATATCCAACGTGAGAACATCGGGGTTCAGTTCCACAATTTTTTCGCGGGCGATGTAGGGATCAGCCGCCGTACCGACCACCTCAATTCCGTCCCTTGCGTTGAGTTCCCGCTCCAGAATTTTACGAACGACAGCGGAGTCGTCGACGATCAGGACTTTGATTGTTTTCTTTTTGAAAAGGGTCGTCATTACAGTTCCTTTGTTTCGCCGGTACTTTTCACCGTGATCACTCCAGTTTCAATATCAAGATAAAGATTGCGTGCGGCTTCGCCCCCGAGATCGGACGCCGTAATCAGCAGCCCGGCTTTCCATAGGGCTTTACGAATGGCAAGCCCGTTGCGCTGGCCGATTTCAAAATTGGCGGGCCCGTTCTGCATGGCGGCGCCGCCGGCCAGTTTTACGATGAGATCGCGACTCTGAGATCCGAGCGCTTCGAGACCTTCCAGCAGACGAGCCAGGCCGGTATCGGCAAACATGAACGGGCGCTGCCGCGCTTTGTTTTCATCGAGTTTCGAGTCCGGCAGTTGAAAGTGCAGCATGCCGCCGAGCTTTAAACGTCGATCATAAAGACAGACACCGATACACGAACCCAGCGAGTAGGTGACGATGATTTCCGCAGGTGAGCGGGCAATTTTCGCGTCAGAAATTCCTACAAGAATATTTTTTTTAAGGCCGTTCATTCGATTACTTTTTTACGTAAATGGCCGGACTGACATTTTTAAAGTCGTGCCGGATGCCGGAGAGCGATTCCGAATGACCGATAAACAGAGTTCCGCCGGGTTTTAAAAGCTGGTGAAAGCGGGCGATTAAGGTTTGGTGGGTGGGTTTGTCAAAATAGATGAGAACGTTACGACAGAAAATAAAGTCCAGTTCTGTGGTGATGGGCCATTCCTGCATCAGGTTAATCTGTTTGAAGACAATCGGTCTTTTCAATTCCGGCTTTGCGAGGAAAAAGGGTCCACTCTCTTCACGCCGGGCAGAAAAATATTTTGTTTTCAGAGCGGGAGGCACCGCGACGAGCCGTTCGGCGGGATAATACGCGTCTTTGGCTTTTGTCAGCACACGCGTCGAAATATCGCTGGCCAGAATTTTTACGTCGGCATGATAGATCTCCGGCAGATTTTCAAGCAGCGTCATGGCGATAGAATACGGCTCTTCGCCGGTGGAGCAAGCGGCGCACCATCCGCGAAGGCGGAACCGGGATGCAGACGGAGTCTCATGCAGTAGCCGAGGCAGCAGAGTGTCCTGCAAATAATCAAAATGCCGTTTTTCGCGGAAGAAACTGGTTAGATTGGTGCTGACCCTGTCGATGAATTCTGAAAATTCGGTGCCGGAAGGATCTTTGAGAATCCGGTCTAAATATTCACCGTACGAAGAACAGTTGTAATGCCGGATCAGCTTGGACAGCCGGGAGTGAACCAGCTCTTTTTTCTCCGCAGTGAGGTTAATGCCGCAATGATCGTAAACGACGCGGCTGATGGCCTCAAACTCCGCGTCATGCAGTACAATCTGTTGAGAGAAAAGGTTCATTCTATGTTCTAAAAATTTTCATTAAACCGGGAATATCCAGAATCAAACGAACTTTGCCGTCACCCATAATGGCGCCGCCGGCAATACCGGACGTTGCGCTCATGATGGAACCCAGATTTTTAATCACGACCTGCTGCTGGTCGAGCAAATCATCCACCAGTAGACAGCAGGCTTCATTATCTTCTTCCACGATAACGACCAGCCCGTCGGACGGCACCATCGAGTCCGGTTCGATGCCGAACAGATTGTGAAGGCGCACGAGCGGAAGAAGCTCGTCCCGTATGAGGATCATTTCGCGGCGGCCCTGAACGGTTGAAATCTGTGCGGCGTCCGGCCGGAAACTCTGGCGGATGTCGTTGATCGGAATAATGTATTTTTCTTTGCCGACCCGTACGATTTGTCCGTCAATAATCGCCAGGGTCAGCGGCAGGGTGATGGTGAATACCGTTCCTTTTCCGGGCGTGGAATCAATGTCGATCCGCCCGCGCAGTTCTTCGATGTTGCGCCTGACCACATCCATACCGACGCCCCGCCCGGAAATACTGGTGATTTCGGCGGCCGTCGAAAGCCCCGGTAGAAAAATGATTTGAAACAGTTCCTGCTCCGTCGGGATTTTTCCCGGCGCAAAAACGCCCCGGCTGACGGCTTTCTCCAGCAGTTTTTCGCAATCCAGCCCTTTGCCGTCGTCGGAAATTTCAATAACGATGCAACCGGCGGCGTGATAAGCCCGGAGCAGAATCTGTCCCACGGCCGGTTTCCCGGCGGCGATGCGCTGTTCCGGTTTTTCAACCCCGTGGTCTACCGAGTTGCGGATCATGTGGATCAGCGGATCGGCCAGCTTATCGACGATGGTGCGATCCAGTTCGGTCTGCTCGCCCTCCATGACCAGCTCAATTTCTTTGCCTGCTCTTTTTGAGAGGTCGCGGGTCATTCGAGCCATTTTCTGAAAGATGCCGCTGACAGGAACCATGCGCATCGACATGGCGAGTTCCTGTAATTCACGGATGATTTTTTCCTGATGGGCGGTATTCCGCAACAGCTCATAGTCTGCGGCGCTGGATGTCCGGAGCGATTCGGCCACCATGAGCTGCGCAATAACCAGCTCACCAACCATGTCCACCAGACTGTCCAGCCGATGCGTACTGACTTTAATTTTTTCGTCGGCGAGAGCCGCATTTTTTTTACCGGACGAAACGGGCAACTCAGGTTCACTGGCGGTCAGCGAGTTGTCCGCCGCAGCGGTCGGAGCCCGAGATACCGGAACATCCTGGATTGCGTTCGCACAGCATTTCAGATAAGCGACCAATTCGGTAACCCCGGCGTGGATCGGAACCACGCCGTCGCCGGCAATGGCGGTGCGCAACGCATCAACCATGGTTTTCAGCATATCGATGGACTGAAAGATGGCGTCGGCATTATCGCCGGAGAGTTGCAGTTCGCCTTTGCGGGCCATATCGAGCAGGTTTTCGGCGTCGTGCGTGAGCAGGCCGATCTGCTCAAGGTTCATGAATCCGGCCATACCTTTGATGGTGTGGGCGGATCGAAAAATCAGGTTTAGCGTGTCGAGATCATCCACCTGATTTTCAAGAGTCAGCATGGCGGCTTCCGCCGCGTCCAGATGCTCCGTTGCTTCCGCAATGAAATCTTCGATCAACGGAATATCATCCGCCGGAATCACGTATGCGGCCGCAACGGCGGGCACAGGCTCGTCCGGCAAAGCGACCCCCTCCGGATTCATCAGCTTATCCGCCAGGACCAGTTGGTCATAAATGCTGGCCAGTGTGTCCGGGTTCAGTTCATTGCCGCTTTCCAGACAAGCCTGAAGATTCTTCGCGGCCTGCCAAACCGTATCGATTATCGTAGAGCCCAGTCCGTCACAGTGGCCTAAGAGTTCGTGTAAGCCGCTGAGAACCTGTTCTACACCGGCGGAATTCACCGGGCCGTTGCTTCCGAAGGCCGCGGTTGCGACCTCAACAAGCTTTGAAATTTTTTTGTTTGTTGCCACAGGTCCGCTCCACTTTTCTATACCCCGCATCACGGGAGGCTTTATGCCGGAATTTCGGGAAATACTACTTTCAGACAGAACGGATCCAAGCCGGATATCTGCAGTTGATACGTGAATACATTGTACGTTGTTACCGCCGGATCCAGATTGAGCCCGACTTTGCCGACCGAAACCGGCAACCGCAGCCGCAAGGTTACATCGGTGCCCAGTCCTTCAACCGCCGGGCAGCCGTCGCGCAGAATTTTATTGAACGATCCTGCAAGCAGGTTGCCAACCTCGCCGACCGCATCCGACAGCGCAACGGCATCCTTTTCATTTCCGTTTTTACAGTCATCTCTGAGCCGCGGCAGCGGCAGCATCACCGTGATGCCGCCCAGCGAAAACAGAGAAGCCCGGTCAAAAATAATCATGAAGGTGCCGGTGCCCGCCCCGGCGTAGGCGATGTGGTTCACAGCAATGATGCCATTGAACTCCTGCTTCAGTTTTGCCCCGCCGACCTGCTCTGAGCCAACCCGGGAACAACTGAAATTTTTCTCAAACATGCATCCGTAGCCCTTGCAGAAGTCCATCATGGACGCATAGGCCAACACTTCCAGTTCGTTCGATTTCAGTTCCTTAAGAGCACTCATTAGTCTTTTTCCCGATCTAGATAGATGAAATGCACTTCGAAACAGTACATCTCATCAATTCCGACGGTTGTGCTCAGCTTCACATCACCGGCACGCAATTCAGGCGTCATCATCCTGCCACTAAAAACCGACGGAGTAGCTACAGACAGCTCCCCGACCACGTCGTAGAGCTTGGACTTAACCGACCCCATCACCATGTTGGCAACTTCCCCGATGGCATCCGGAATATCTGACGGTTCCATTTCGCTCTCATCGTCTAGCGCGAGCAGATTCATGGTGATCGCCTTCGCACACGCTTGGCTGCACCGAATCGTGAGAAACCCGTCATATTTCCCCATGAAAGCAATCGTTCCGATAATGCAGGACTCTTCACTGAGGTTTTCCTCTACCTGAGCCATGGGGTCGACATTCATGAAAATCATGGTCGAAAAGATCTCTTTGGTTGCATCCCTCAGGGTATTCACCCCGCAAATCGTTGTTTCACTCATTGGAATTCCCTTATCTGAATAGATCCTGCCTGTATTGTTTATTTTAGTAATGGAGTTAATTTTTCCTGGAACTGTTCAGGCGTGAACGGCTTGCCGATATATCCGTCCGCACCGCAGCTCAAGGCTTCGGATATGAATGCCGCGGAACTTTCAGTGGTCACCATGATGATTTTTGTCTTGGCGTGCCGTGGCAATTCCGCACGGACTTTGCGGACCATATCCGTACCGCTCATGCCCTGCATATTGACATCACATAACACCACATCCACAGCTCGTGCTGAAAGCGTGCTAAAACCCTCTTCACCACTCCCCACCTCCAGCGTCTCATCAAAACTCAGTCCCGACATGCGAACCGTTCGTTTGATAATTTTCCGCATCGTTGAGGAGTCATCAATAATCATTAATGAACTTGCCATCTCTATTTACACCTTGTTCCTTTCCATCGCGTTTGCTCGCACCTCGTTGTGCGATACAGCCGTTAAGCTTTACGCAACTGCCGCGACTTCTGCAAGCTCAGCCCACTGGGAAACATTCCCGCCGGTCAGTACCTTGTCGATATCCAGTAGAATTTTGACCGTAGTGCCGATTTTTCCCATCCCGTGGATGAAATCGATTTTGGCACTCACTCCAAATTCTGGGGGCGGCTCAATCTGTTCCGCAGTGATATCCAGCACTTCCGAGACATTATCTACAATGACACCGGTGGGCATGGTGCGGCCTTCCTGCTTATTCTCTACAACAATGATGCAGGTTTGCTCCGTGACTTCCTTTTCCTGCATGCCGAAGCGTCCGCGCAGATCCACAATTGGAATCACCTGTCCTCGCAGGTTGATCACCCCTTTAATCTCTTTCGGGGTTTTCGGCACGGCGGTGATCGACTGATAGCCGACGATCTCCCGGACCTTTAAGATCTCCAAGCCGTACTCTTCATTCCCCAGCGCGAACGTCAGGTATTTTCCGGCCAAACTTCCGTCCACACCCTTTTGTTTTTTTGTTTCTTCAGACATATCAATTCCTTTCTGACCGTACGAAACGACAGCCACCATTTCTTTTATTTGTTAAAATCATTCAGATCCTCATCAAACGGAATACTTCTGGCCGCAGACATCGTTTTTCCGCTACGCGTTGGAACTCTTGGGGCAGGACGCCGTGACGAAGCGACCGCTACGGTCTGCTGACTAGTGATACCGCCGACCATCGTCATCAGCTCCGCCACCATGTCGTTCATCTGTCCCGCCTGACTGTTCAACTCTTCCGAAGCGCTGGCAGATTCCTCCGCATTCGCCGCATTGGACTGGGTTACTTTATCCATTTGAGTTACGGCCATATTAATCTGGTCAATACCCTGCGACTGCTCCGCCGAGGCGGCGGCGATCTCACTGACCAGCACGGCGGTTTTACTGATACCGGCCACAATCTCGCTGAGGGTCTCGCCGACTTCAGCGGCAATTTCCACGCCATTTTTCGCATTGCCGACCGATTCTTCGATTAACGATGCCGTATTTTTGGCCGCCTCAGCCGACCGCTTGGCCAGATTGCGGACTTCTTCAGCCACCACGGCGAAGCCTTTGCCCGCCTCGCCAGCCCGCGCCGCTTCCACTGCGGCATTCAGCGCCAGCAAATTGGTCTGGAAGGCGATCTCATCAATCACCTTGATGATCTTGGCCGTCTGTCCGGCGCTCTGCTGAATATCATGAATGGCGGTGCTCATCTTATTCATGGAACTCGAACCCGAATCAGCCGCCTTACGGGCTTCTGATGCCAAAAGATTGGCCTGTTGTGCATTAGCCGCACTCTGCTTGGTCATCGCGGCCATTTCCTCCAGACTCGAGGAGGTTTCTTCCAACCCGGCCGCCTGTTCGGTGGCACCTTCCGCCATCTGTTGGCTGGCACTGGCAACCTGACCCGATGCGGAAGCCACTTGTCCGGAACCGGCGGCCAGGCCGTCGATAATCCGTTTCAGAGGTCCGGTGATGCTGCGGATAATAAGAAATGCACAGACTACACCGGCCAGCGAGCCGAGTATCAAGCCGACAATCATAATGGTTGAACTGCTCGAAAGGGAGCGCGCCGCCTCTTTGGAAAGGTTCGCGGTATTCTCCATCCCGGCATCAGCAGTGGTGCCGCATGCTTTGAGAAGTACTTGGGCGGCGTTATTCCTTTGAACACCCAACTCCTCCAGTTTGATCCAGGTCGCCAGAAGCTTTGATAAAGCATCGGAATAGTTATTTCCGGCCGCCTCGGTGGCATCGATGAGTTTCAAATCCAACGGATCGCTGGCGACTTTCCGCAAGGTTGAATATTTTCCTTCCAATTTTGGAAAATTCGCTAGGCTTTCTTTCATGATGGCGGGCGACCGCAAAGCCTGCCCTTTGAACGCCTTGAGGCGCGCATCATTTCCCAGATCCACAATGTCGTTGGCCAGTGTAATCTGCTCATGCAGAATTTTCATATCCTGATCCAACTTCGTGATCTGATCCGCCTGATAGGCAGCGCACTGTTCGCCATAAGCGGTTGCCGCTTTATCCATTGCACTGCGCTGTTCATTCAGGGACAGTTCATTTTTTGACGCGCCGTCTGAAGCCGCCTTCGTTATTGCGCCGGAAGCATCCGTAGTGCTTTTTATTTGCACATAACGGCTCATTGCCTCGGCATACACTGCAGCCGCCGACTCTATCGCATCGAATAGCGCGATGTCCTCCACCTTGGTAGTCATAGGACGCAACTCCCCGGTGAATTTTTTTACTCCACCCAGAAGACTGATGGCACGCTGCATGAGGCTCATGTCATTTAGCGCCTGTGCTTTAAAATTATCAATGCGAACACGGGTTCCGAGATCGGCAATTTCAGTGGCAATCCGGACTTTTTTACTCCGCTGATCTAACGTGGTTTTAAAATCTACATTCTTGTCTGCCAGAAAAGCGTAACAGTTCTTCATAAACTCAGCGGCATCCTGGTCAAGATTCGCACGCAGAGACTGCATCTCGGTCACAGATTCTTTCGTCTTCCCCATTAACGCGCTATACTGTGATGCATCCTCTTTTGCGGTGCTAACCTGCCCCTGCAACGTTTTGAGATGCACCGCACGGCCAGCCAGATCGGACGCCTCTTTGACATGCTCATTCACACTGCCCATTTCCTTCTCTGCTTGGGTGAAGAAGCTTTCTTCCTCCGTAAAACTATAACCACGCATCGCAAACATGGTCTGGTTTACCGCGTTACGCAATGCCGTCGCAATCTCAACCTCCGGAACATACTCCGAAGCCAGTTTGGTCGAATTTGTCTTAGCCGCCAGCATGTTCCAGACCCCGAGTCCGCCCAGTGCAATGGCGATCAGAATAATCATCGTGAAACCCGCCGTAATCCGTTTACCAATTGTCATTTCCATACTTACCTGCTCTCTTTCTCTATTCTATTTTCTTCCCCCATGACGCATTCCGTCCTTACTAAAGGCCGGAATTCCCGCGATTTACTACCTAAACAGCCTGACTACTCAGCCATACGCCGTACAACAACCTGCCTTAACTGTTAAATTTATCTATATCTTCATCAAACGGAATGACCCGCGATGCCGGCGCCGGTCTTGCGCTAGGCGTCGATCTGGCACTAGGAACCGGTCTGGCACTGCGCACCGGAACTCTGGTTGCAGGCCGCCGTGGAGAAGCCACGAATGATGAAACCGTCTGCCCGGCGCTGCCGCCGACCAGCGCGGCAAGCTGGGAGATCATTTCGTTCATCTGTTCAGCCTGACTGCTCAGTTCCTCTGCCGCACTGGCGGATTCTTCCGCATTGGCCGCATTAGACTGGGTTACTTTATCCATTTGCGTCACCGCTATATTGATCTGATCAATTCCCTGGGATTGTTCAGATGACGCCGCCGCAATTTCGCTAACCAGAGTTGACGTTTTGCTGATCCCGGCGACAATTTCTTCGAGTGTGGTGCCGACTTCAGCGGCAATATCCACTCCGTTCTTGGCATTGCCAACCGATTCCTCAATCAGAGCGGACGTGTTTTTGGCCGCCTCGGCTGATCGCTTGGCCAAATTGCGGACTTCTTCAGCAACCACGGCGAATCCTTTACCGGCCTCGCCAGCCCGCGCCGCTTCCACTGCGGCATTCAGCGCCAGCAAATTGGTCTGGAAGGCAATCTCATCAATCACCTTGATAATCTTCGCCGTCTGTCCGGCGCTTTGCTGAATATCATGAATGGCGGTGCTCATTTTGCCCATGGATTTAGAGCCCGAATCGGCCGCCTTGCGGGCGTCTGCCGCCAAAAGATTGGCCTGTTGTGCATTAGCCGCACTCTGCTTAGTCATCGCGGCCATTTCCTCCAAACTGGAAGACGTTTCTTCTAATCCGGCGGCCTGCTCTGTCGCACCTTCGGCCAACGACTGGGAAGCCGACGAGACCTGTCCCGAAGCGGACGAAACCTGCGCGGCACCAGCGGTCAAATCAGCAATGATTCGGTTGATGGGCTTGGTGATCGCACGGGTGATGACAAGACCCAATGTAATCGCCAATAAAACACCCACAAGGGTAGCACCCATTGACAACACTTTCAGGAAAGTCGATTGCGCATGAGCTGCTTTGACTTCCTCGGCCGCGACATCACGGTTGATCTGCACAATTTGGGCCAGTATATCCATCGCATCACGCTGGGTTTGTGTGACCGGCCCGAAAATTCGCTCTTGAATGGTCGCCATGGTTTCACGGGCACTGTGGGCAGCCGTCAGCATGGTATCAAAGGATCCGAACACGTCCTGCATCGCCGGCAGCATCGCCGTCTGAAACAACTTGCGGGCCTCGTCCTGTTTGTTTTCTTTGACGAGTTTTTTGATTTGGTCGACCGCTGCATGAAATTTCTGGTGGGGGGGTTTGAATGCATTCAATGCAGCAGAAAGCTCGGGGTTCTTTGTCTCAAACGTCGGGAAAAAGTGCCCGGCATTACAGGCCGTGTGGTCTTCTCCGCCCTGGAATGTGGCCGAGGGGTCATCCAACAGGGCGCGAATACGATTAACCAAAATATAATGATCTTTAGTAAACTGCTCCAGTTGCCGGGTCAGATTCATCGGATCCTGAATTCCGAACTGATCAAATTTTTTGAATAAATCCAGTGCCTTGTTATTTTCAACCCGCCAGGCCTGCCAGGCAGGGACAAATTTTTTCCATAATGCGGCTTCTTCCTGAGTTTGAGGCAGGGGCTCGTAAATATTCCAGGCCTTTTCATAGACTTCGCGAACAGTCGCGATCGCGTCATATTGACGTTCCCGTATGTCTTCAGGAAGCCCTGCAATGGTCAATGTCCGCATTGAACCTCTGATTTTTTCGCCACTGTTTTGTATGATTAATAAGCTGTCCACACTGGGCATCCGCACCACACCCAGTTCATTAATGCTGGCTTGACTCTTGACCGCGCCGTAGTAGGCAACGATCCCCAGAACCAGCGTGATGGCTGCGACACTCATAAAAGCAGCAATTAATTTTGTTCCTAACTTCAGGTTCTTAAACATTTTCTCGCATCTCCTTTTCAACCGTTGATCGTCATTTCGACAGCGATCTTTTTCCAAGCATTCCCGATGCCACAGCTTCAGCACCGCC
>JBBQSL010000043.1:0-20828 GCA_038213895.1 Kiritimatiellales bacterium
GATCTCCCCGTGCGGTTCGGTTCAATACTGATATTCCGAGTCGTTGCCGGGTATCGTCGTCCGTTTCATCCAAGCCGGCGCCGCCGTTTGAGCTGATCTCCTTGCCGCTCTACCTGATTGGCGAGCTGGATCGCCTCCTCAATTGAGAAATGTCAGAAAGATAAATGTGGTCAGCCTGCTGACCGTTGGTGCAGGCAGCGAAAAACGAGCAGCCGGAGCACTGGCTCTGAATGCCTATGGATATCTCGAAAATTCCAAAGCGTTTCAGAATACGCCGATTGAGCGTCTGAAACATATGAACCCCGGCGCGATCAGTCTCTACAAAGATCACCACATCGACATCACCAAAGAGATGCTCGAAGTTGCCGTTTGTGCCCAGCACAACAACGGTGGACTGGCGGGTAATCACTGGTGGGAATCGATCAACATCAAACATCTCTTCCCCGTCGGCGAAGTCAACGGCTCACACGGCGTCGCCCGTCCCGGTGGTTCGGCACTCAACTCCGGACAGGTCGGATCTTTCCGCGCGGCTGAGTACATTGGTAATTGCTACACCGATGAAACGCTTGCTATGAGTGACTTCAAAAAGGCTGCCGTAGTTTCTGCAAAAGAGATGCTGAGTTTCCTCGGACGCTGTGAAAAATCGAAAAACGACTGGCGTGCGATTCGTGCGGAGTTGCAGCAACGTATGAGCGAATACGGTGCGCATATTCGGTCACTCGACGGACTGAAAAAAGCGGCCAAAGCGGCCAAAGCGCAGTTTGACCGACTGGAAGCGGAGGGTTGTAAAACAGGTAATGCCGTTGAAGCGGTACAAGCCATGCGTAACCGCCAGCTCTGCTTTGCCCATTGGGTTTATCTCGAAGCCACTCTCTATCAGGTGCAGAGCGGAGTTGGTTCGCGCGGCTCGGCCATGGTGCGCGATGCTTCCGGACAGCGGGCGCATGAACAGCTCGACTCGACCGAATGGAGCTTTTTGCCGGAGGACATCTCCTTCAAAGAAAAGGTTCAGGAAACGATCGTTGAGGGTGGAAAAGTCAAAAACCGCTGGGTAAAATGCCGTCCGATTCCGGAAAGCAACCTGTGGTTCGAAACCGCTTGGGCGGATTATCGGGCTGGTAAAATTTATATGTAATTTGTATTCTCCTTTCATGATCAAAATTTATTGCGCAGCGACCTGTCGGAGCGTGCCGGGGAGGGGGGTATGCAAGTAAATCAAGCATGCCAACCTTCCGATTTTTCGACGAACCTGTTTTGGGATGTCGATCCATCGACACTCGACATGGATCGACACAGGAAATATATCGTCGCCCGCGTACTGGAGTGCGGAACTTTTGAGGACTGGCGGATACTATGCCGCCGGTTTACGCTGGCGGGTATTATTGAAATCGCACGGACGCTTCGTTCGATGGATCCGAAAGCCCTTTCTTTTCTTTCCGTTGTAGGACACGTTCCCAGGGAATCCTTCAGATGCTGTACTTCGAAACAATCGACCGCAACACACTGGAACTGCTGAGGCGAATTCAGAGTCATTCGGCTTTTTCCGGCACCCGGCTGGTTGGCGGCACGGCGTTGGCGTTGCAGATTGGACACCGCAAATCAATTGATTTGGATTTTTTTGGACGGATGGATATCACACCGATTGAATTTCGTCAGACGCTTGAAGCCTTTGGTGAGGTATCGTTACGCAATGCAAGCGGACGAATCCGTCAGTTTCTGGTGTGCGGTGTTCAAGTCGATTTTGTGGACTATGCTTACCCGTGGCTCGATCAAGAGATTTCTTTCGATGGTCTGCGACTGGCGGCCTGTAGCGATATTGCCGCTATGAAATTATCTGCGATCACGAACCGGGGAACAAAAAAGGACTTTATTGACATGGCGTTTCTTCTGGAACGGTTTTCACTAAGTGAAATGCTGGATTTCTATAAACGTAAGTTTTCCGATGGGGCCAGTTTTCCTGTGCTGAAGAGTTTGGTTTTTTTTGATGACGCAGAGGAGGATCCCCTGCCGAATATGCTTCACGCAGTTGATTGGGACTCAGCAAAGCAGCGCATTTCTGAAGCCGTGGAGGCTTTGTCTACAGTTACGTGGTAATCTGCATGGAAAAGTCAATTCGAGTTCATTCGCAGTTTAGTCATTTCCGTTTTTATTAGGGTTAATGCCATTTTTTAATTGAATAGGTTATATTTTTTGATAACCTTTTGTTGTGAAATATACAGATTTAGCCAAGGCTCTTCGGAATGAGGAGGTGTTTGATCTCCCTCTGCTTGAGGTCTTATCCGGCCAAGGACGTGATGTGCTTAAGGTTCAACTGCACCGGTGGATCCGGGACGGAAAAGTGGTCGCGTTGCGCCGGGGTCTTTACGCACTGGGTGAGGAGTGGTCTGGTGAAAAAAACGGAGCGCGGCTGGCGAATCTGATGGTGCAGCCTTCTTACTTAACCGGGCTTTGGGCGCTTTCGTGGTACGGACTGATTCCTGAAACAGTTTATGAATATACCTCAGCGGTGACGTCCCGCCGCCAGTTTTATGAAAACAAGTACGGACGGTTCGGATATCGGGCATTGAAGCCGGGGCTCTTCCGGCGCTGGACAGATAGAGAATGCGGCGGGCGAAAAATTCGGGTGGCGGAGCCGGAGAAGGCGGTACTGGATTACCTTTACTGGACGGCAGGCGATCCGGTTCAGATCATGAAAACGTTGCGGTTCCAGCCGGACGAGGCGGAACAATTTTTATGGCCGACGCTGCTGGCGTATGCAAATGAATGGCGCAGTCCCCGACTGATCCGTTTTGCGGAAAGCGCACCGGATGAGTTTACCGACGACTGGGAGGATCTCTGATGCTGAAAGAACTTACCGATCGGATTAACGGGCGCTTCGACGATCCTCAGTTGCGGTTGAATGATCTGCGCGATCAGCTTCAACGGATTCTTCTGGTTGCGCTTCATGATGCCCGTGCCTTCAGCCGGATGGCTTTTGTCGGAGGAACCTGTCTGCGGATTATTCACGGACTGCGCCGCTATTCAGAAGATCTCGACTTTTCGCTAGTCAACAGTCTGGACTATGATTTTCCCGCTATTCTTCACAAAATCGGCTCTCGGCTGAATGCCTTTGGGATTGAACATTCTGTTAAAATTAAAACAAAAAATACTGTGCACTCTGCACTGATCGGGTTCCCGCAGATTCGTCAGTGGATCGGTGAGCATCCGCTGGCGAGCGCCAAACTGAACATCAAAGTGGATGTGGATACCCGTCCGCCGGAAGGCTGGAATACAGAACTGCGCATTCAGCGGTCGGAATTCGGTCTGGCTGCGGTGACGTGCTATGATCTTCCGTCGCTTTTTGCCAGAAAACTTCACGCTCTTTGTTGCCGGAAATATACCAAAGGCAGGGACTGGTATGATCTGGTCTGGTACCTCGCACAAAAACCGCCTGCCGAGCCGAATCTTATAATGCTTACAAACGCAGTGGTTCAGACCGAAGGGCCGGAGGCATGGAATGGCGAGGAATGGCGCGCTCGGTTGCAGGAGAAAATTCTTAAGCTGGACTTGGAGGCCGTCAAGGTGGATATGGCGCCGTTCATCAGCCGCCGTGAAGAGCTGGACATTTTTTCCAAAGAAGCATTAATTTCACTCATTAAGTGGTGAGCGAGTTACCGAACAACGTGAACAGGAGTTTCTGGTTCGCGCATGGCGCAATCCAATTTGTTCGCGAATAGGGAATGACGGGTTAATGAGGGGCAATATTGCGATGGCGTTTGCGGAATTCGGAGGCAGAAATTTCGTTGATGCGTTTGAACTGCCGGGCGAAATAGTTACTGTCATTGAAGCCGGTTTCCATTGCAATGTCGGTGATGCTCATGTTCCCGTTCACAAGCAGTTCCATGCTGTAGCGGATGCGCAGGCGGATGAGGTATTCAATCGGGGGCATGCCGACAGCTTGCTTAAAGGTGCGGATCAGGTTGTTCACCGACAGCTGTGCAGTTTCTGCAAGTTCATCAAGAGTCCATTCTCTATGCGGCTCGGCCTCCATGGCCCCCATGACGCTACCGATGCGCAGTAGTGCGGCAGCCTCTTTGCCAGGGTGGTCGCCGTAGTGGCGTGAGAGAAAAGCAATCAGTCGAATCAGGTTTCCCAAGACGGTTGCTTCGAAACCAACGGGTTGTTGATCCAGCTCCCCTTCCATTTGATCAACCAGATGCAGAGCACGGGCCAGATCGTTTTGATAGAGGGAGAGACGACCGGAAAAATTATACTGTTTGCGGTAATTTGGCTCCAGCAGGAACAGGGCGTTGTATCCGGGGATTTTTCGCAGGTCAGATTCCGGCAGTCTGAGTTTGTTCGGATTGTACATCACGTTGCTCAGGTGAAGATGATCCATCTGATGAAAATAGTGGGGCTGATTGCCATGGATGCAGAAAATATCGCCGGAAGAGATCGGATAGTCGGTGCCGTTGTAGTGATGAAGAGCCGTTCCGCTCCGTATAATCACCAGTTCCGGGCAGTCGTGAAAGTGTTCCACACTGCTTAAGTCATCTGGTTCTGTCTTCCGGTCGTCTTGTTCAGCGTACACCTCTCCTATCACGACGGGGAAATGGGTTCTTCGGAAAAACGTCATTCCCTTAACTTGAACGGAAGAGCTCATAGGCGGAGAATGTAACAGTTTCACGAGTTCAGCGCGACCGGATAGTTTTTAAATATTGTGCTAGTTTCTGGGAATATCATCAAGGTCTGGTCGATTTTTCAGGCATACACTGGGCTCCTTTCATAAGAAGGGGTGCGTTCATGGGGAAAGAGGCAAAGCGATATTTGGATGTGAATCCATGGGTGATTCAGGAAACCGGGTTTCATCCGGCGCGGGTGAAGGCGAGTGAAGCGGTCTTTGCGCTGGCAAACGAATTTGCCGGTGTGCGCGGAACCTTTGAAGAAGGGTATAGCGGCGACTCAATGCCCGGCTATTATTTTAATGGGATCTATGAAAAGGGGCCGCATCACTATTCAACCAAGTTTAAAGGGTTTGCTGAACATTGGACCTATATGGTCAATTCGGTGGATTGGTTGTATACGCGAATTACACTCGACAGGGAATTGCTCGATTTGGGGACGTGTACCTTTTCTGATTTTGTGCGGCGGGTGGACATGCGGCTCGGGATACTGGAGCGATCCTTTGTGTGGGAAACCCGCTCCGGAAAAAAACTGAAGATTTGTTTTGAGCGCTTTCTGTCGATGGATGATCAACAGGTCGGCGCACAGCGGATGCGGTTTGAGCCGCTCAACTTCAGCGGGGAGCTGGACGTAATCTGCGGGCTTGACTTTGGCACGCTGTACCATCTGCGCGGAACCCGTCCGTGGACGGTCAAACAGCAGCGTCAAACCGACGGCTGGGTCGCCGCGCTGGGGTGCACCGAATCGAGCGGGCACCGCGTTTTTGCCGCATTTTGTTTGAATGTTGATGGCGTGTTTTTCACCAAGGATCGGTTGTGCGGGCAAAAGGTGACGCTGTTGTTGACTCAAAACAAGCCAGCGGTTATTGAGAAACTGACAGTGTTTCATTCGGAAAAGAACGCCTCGCTGGACGATGAAACGGTTTGGGATGCAGGGATCGAGGAGTGTGATCGGCATGCGGTGCTGGATCTGTCCGCAGCCGAGGCGGCGCACATCGAATACTGGTCCGACGTGTGGGATCATCTTGATGTGGTGATTGAAGGCGACGATGAAAACCAGCAGGGGTTCCGTTTCTGTATTTTCCATCTGCATCAGACCTATCACGGAGCGGATTCCCGGTTTAATGTCGGTGCCAAAGGGCTCACTGGAGAACACTACTGGGGCGTGACCTGGTGGGACACGGAAACCTACTGCCTGCCATTTTATCTGTTTAACAACCGTAAGGCGGCTAAAAACCTGATCGACTACCGCTACCGCACACTGCCGGGCGCGAAGGCGCGGGCCGCCGATTTTCATCTGCCAGGCGCGCGCTATCCCATGTGCACGATCGACGGCGAAGAGGTCTGTGATGTCTGGCAGCATGGCGATCTGGAAATTCATGTCTGCGCCGCTGTCGCCTACGGTATCTGGAAATATGTACACATCACCGGCGATGAAGAATTTCTGTTTGAAAAAGGTGCCGAAATGCTCGTCGAGATTGCCCGCTTCTACGCCGCGCGCGGCGGGTGGGGGCAGCAGACCGGTAAATTCGGATTTTGGGGCGTCATGGGTGCGGATGAAATGCACACCATGGTCAACAACAACGCCTATACTAACATCATGGCTAAAAAGAGTCTGGAGTGGGCGTTCCAAACCTTGGAAAAAATGGAGCGTGAGCATCCGGAAAAGTTCCAAACCTTGGAAAAACAGCTTGGCCTGACAGCTGAGGAGCGCGCTGATTGGAAGAAAAAAGCGAATGCGATGGAGCTGATGCTCGACGGAACGCGCGGGATTTATGAACAGCACGAAGGGTTCTTCAATCTGCCGCACATCGATTATGCAAAAATTCCGGACGACCAGTTCCCTGTGCAGAAAACCTGGCCCTATGTGGATCTTTTCCGGTTCGATCTCATTAAGCAGCCGGATGTGCTACTGTTTTTCTTCCTGTTCGGGTCGGAATTCGATCGCGAAAGCCTGCGTCGGAACTTTAATTACTACGAGCCGCGCTGTTCGCACGAGTCATCGCTCTCCCCGGCGATTCACTCAATTTTGGCCGCCCGGCTCGGCGAAACCGCTAAGGCGTTTGACTATGCGCATTACGCGTCGCGACTCGATCTCGACGACTACCAGAACAATACGCACGAAGGGTTGCATGTCACCTCCATGGCGGGTGCGTGGATGAATCTGGTCTATGGTTTTGGCGGCCTGCGCAGTGATGGTGCGAAGCTGAGCTTCGATCCAGTCTGCCCCGCGCAGTGGAAGGCGTTTTCGTTCCATCTCTATGTCAGCGAATCGGATATCATGACCGTTCGGATTGATCAGGAAAAAGCGACCTTTAAGATGAGTGACGGACACGAGGCTCGGATTGAAGTCTTCGGTGTGCCGGTTTGCGTCACGGCCGAAGGCGTAACCGTTCCATTGAAAAAAGAATCCTCGGTTGAGGCGGTCATTTTTGATCTCGACGGAGTGGTGGTTTCGACCGATGAATACCACTATCAGGGCTGGAAAAAGCTGGCCGACGACGAAGGCATCCCCTTTGCCCGCGAAGACAACGAGCGCTGTCGCGGGGTCAGCCGCATGGAAAGTCTGGAGGTCGTGCTCGAAAAAGCGGATCGAAGCTATACCCCCGCAGAAAAAGAAGAGATGGCGACCCGCAAAAATAATTATTACGTTGATCTGCTGAAAAATATTTCTCCGGCTGATATTCTGCCCGGTGCTATGGAGTTTATCGGGCAGCTGAAGGCCGCCGGCATTAAGACCGCCATCGGCTCGAGCAGCCGCAATGCACCGCTTATTCTGGAACGCATTGGGCTTGCCGGTACGTTTGATGCCGTAGCCGACGGCAACAGCATTACCCGGTCGAAGCCCGACCCCGAGGTATTTTTAATTGCGGCCGAAAAACTGGCTGTCGGCCCAGAGCGCTGCGTTGTCGTGGAAGATGCTGCCGCCGGTGTGGAGGCGGCGATTGCCGCAGGAATGCGCTGTCTGGCCGTCGGTTCCGCAGCAGGACATCCTGCCGCGCATTATCACGCGGCCGGACTGGATCGGGTTTGTACGTGCGACATCGGAATTTAAATTTTGGAAAGAAAAAATGGAGAAAGCATGATCAATCAGAAAGGGAATGAACTTCTAACCAGTATAGAGCGAGTCCAACGTACGCTTGAACGCAAGCCAGTCGATCAAATTGCGGCGGGGTGCCATCCGTGGGACGCAACGACGGCTCGCTGGATCAGCGAGGGGCACTTTACAGAAGACCGGAATGTATGGGAGGTTCTCGGTGCCGACCTGCGCGGAAGCGGCTGGTGGAACGGGATTGCCAATCTGGATCATGAGGAGCAGATTCTGGAGGAAACAGAGGAAACGATCCTTATACTGAATGGGAACGGTGCGACAGTGCGATGGCTGCGCGACCGCAGCGGAACGCCTGAGCACGTGGATTATAAATGCCGTGACCGGGGTTCCTACGATAAATGGATTAAGCCGTTCATTTCTCAGATGGATTCCCGGCGGATTCCTTTTCAGCAGTACCGGACTGATAAGATCTCGACGGCGAATGACCAACGTTATTTTTATTGGCATGCGGCTGGTCCGTTTGAGTTGATGGCCGCAGCCTGTGGGCATGAGCATCTTCTGTTGGGGATGGCGGACGATCCGGATTGGGTTGCCGAAATGGCACTGGACTATGTAGATTTTCAGATCCGGCACGCCGAAGAACTGTTTGAAAAGGGCGGTATTCCGGACGGTTGTATGGTTTATGAGGATATGGGTTTTAAACAGCGATCGTTTATGTCGCCGACCATGTATGAAGAGCTGATTCAGCCGTCTCACCGCCGTCTCTTTGACTTTATTCACGGAAAAGGATGCAAGGTGATTGTTCATTCCTGCGGATTCATTGAGCCTCTGCTGCCGGGAATGGTGGATGCTGGAATCGACTGCCTACATGCCATGGAGGTCAAGGCCGGGATGGATGTGCGCCGCATTGCGAAAACTTTCGGGGATCGGATTGCGTTGTATGGGGGCGTGGATGTACGGGCAGTCATTTCCAATGATCGCGAAAAAATTGACGCTGAACTGCGAGATAAGCTCATTCCGCTAATGCAGTCCGGCGCGAGTTACATACTGCATACGGATCATTCCGAGCCGCCGGATGTGAATTTTGAAACGATGCAATATTTTATGCAGCGTGGCCGTGAGATTGCAGTATCAATTGGAAGGTAAAATGAAATACGAACCCGATTTTAATCAGTTGTTGAAAGTGCTCCGGCGCGAAAAACCCGATCGACCGGTGTTGTTTGAATTTTTTATGGGTGGACCCGTGCTCGACAAGCTGGCCGGTGACACCATGAATCTTGAAATCAAGCCGGAAGACCGCGTCCGCCGCCTGATCCGTGCCGCCTGCAACGGCGGCTACGATTACTGCATGCTGCCGGCCTGGGAATTCCCGGACATGGTGACGTTTGTCGATAGCGGTCATGATGAACGATGACTGGGGCTTTCGTTCCCAGACACTCATGCCGCCTGCCTTTTTGCGCGAATACGTGATTCCCTGGCACCGTAAAATCGCCAAGTTAGCGCACAATGCCGGCCTCCCAGTCATCCTGCATTCCTGCGGTGAATTAAAGGAAGTATGGAACGATATCATTGATGACGTTCAGGCGGATGGTAAACACTCTTATGAGGATACAATTCTTCCGGTGGAAGAGGCCTATGAAAAATACGGCAGCCGGGTGGCCGTCATTGGCGGGATCGATGTTGATTTCATTTGCCGCAAAACGCCGGATGAAATTTATAAACGCTGTGCTGCCATCATTGAACAGACCAACGGGTGTACCGGCTATGCGCTTGGCAGCGGTAACTCTATTGCTGATTATGTTCCTGTGGTAGGCTATGAGGCCATGACCCGCGCGGTGCTCGAAAAAAGATAAGATGTACCATAGTTATGTTGGTAAGGGTGTGAGGAGTTGAGGATGATAGTGCGAAATCGGTTTCGGCGAATGCACCGTATGCGCTGATGACCTGGTTGAAGCCCGCCGGTTAGTCGGCGGAATTGTAATTGAAACGGGTTAACGAGGGACAGGTATGAAGAAAGAGATCATTAATTTTATGTTGCCGGAGTGGAAGGAAGCACGCCTGCGCAATTGGTGGAAGGGTGGAGATCAGTCCACCCCCTGCATCGCTGCATCCGTGCTGAAGCCGGATGCCGAGCTGCCGCAGACGGAGAGTCTGGAAACCTTCTGGACAGATGTCGATTTCATCATGGATCGCAAAATGGCGGAGATTGATCAAACCATTCACTATGGGTGTGCCGTACCGCATCACTATATCGACCAAGGTTCCAGCGCCATGGCCGGTGTGCTCGGATGCCCACTTAAGTTTGTCGATATGGAAACGGTCTGGGCGCATCCGCGTGGTAAAACGTTGCAGGTGGCATTCGCGACAACGCTGCATTCGGAGACTCCGGTTTATGCACGCATCCGCGAGCTGACCCGGCGTTCAGCGGCCTTGGCGAAGGGTCATCACTTCGTCGCCCATTTTGCCCTCGAAGGCATGAGCGATCTGCTCGCGGCACTTTATCCGATTGAAGAGTTTCTCATGGATACGCTGGATGAGCCCGAAGAGATGCTTCGTGCGGTAGAGCATCTGAGTGGGTTGTGGTTGGAGGCATTCAGGGAGAATCAGCAACTGATTGACTCCTCCGGCAACCTGGGAGGAATCGGATGGCCCGGCATCTGGGCCCCCGGCTCAACCTTTCCTTTGCAAGAGGATGTCGCCTACAACCTCTCTCCCGATCAGTTCCGGCAGTTCCTGATTCCTGCCTTGCGCAAACACATGGCGGCGATGGAGTGTCCGTTCTTCCATCTCGACGGCATCGGCATGCTTCCGCATCTGCCAGCCTTGCTGGAGCTCGATGAACTGCCGGTCATCCAATGGGTTCCCGGTGCCGGGAAATGGGAGGTGACTCAATGGTTCGATGTCATTCGCCGGATCACGGGAGCGGGCAAGGGCATCCAGCTTTACGTCGCCGCCGACGAGGTTGCGCCGCTGGTGGAAGCCGTCGGATCCAACCGTCTGTTCCTGATCATCCGCGATGCCAACCATGAAAACATGCCCGGCCTGCTCGAACAGTTTCCTCAGGAGGTTTTTTGAATGTTTTTCAAGGGTCTGGAACCGACCCGAAGGGTCAGCGTATTATTTCATTGTACAATTTAAATGTAAGATTACTTTTATGGTATGGATAAAAAAGGAACAGCGACTACGGCGGACGTGGCTGAAAAGGCGGGCGTTTCACGTTTGACCGTGTCGAAAGTGATCAATAATCGAGGCGGAGTGGCGCAGGTGACGGTGGAGGCCGTGCGCCGGGCAATGGAAAAGCTTGGATACGCGCCGGATCAGATGGATGCGCGACGGGGACCGAAGCCGAAAGATTCTCAACGCCGGTTTCTGGCTGCGTTTGTCACCGGTGGGGTGTACGAGTCAGTTTTACGCAGCGAGGTATATCATAGTCTTTCAATGGCGATAGAGCACGCGCTCTCCGAAAACGGCTATTCTATGGTAACCCGTCGGCTTCCGCCGGGTTCAGAGATGCGTCCGGATTTGGAAAACGTGGATGGTGCTATTATACTAAGTAATTTAGCTGGGGTGCCGAACAGTCAGACCAAACCGTATGTGCAGGTAATGGGTGTCCCGTTGGAGGGCGAAAGCTGGGATCATATTTCATACGACGACTATCAGGTAGGCGTTCTGGCTGCCGAGTATTTATTGGAAGCGGGGCATAGTCAATGTGCGCTATTCTGCGCGACGAAAGTAGCGAACGGGCCAAGGCATCGCGGTTTTATTCAAACGATACTGAATCGCACCGGTGCTGAGCCGCTGGTGCTGACAGACGAAAATTTATATACCGCAACTGAGGTTGCGCATAAGATTAATCTGGAAGCGATGAATGACCGACTCGATCGATTTTGTGCGCGAACCCCGCGGCCATCTGGAATGTTTATTGATGCCGATATGGTGACGGCGGCTCTTTATCCATTGCTGTACGCTCGCGGAATTGTTCCAGGTCGTGATCTGGCTGTTATATCCTGCAATAACGAACAGGCCACTCTGGAAAATCTTATTCCGCGGCCTCCGAGTGTGGATATTCATACCGCGCTGATTGGGCGCAAAGCAGTAGAACAGCTTTTTTATCGCATAAACAATCCAACCGAACCGGCGGTAACCATAAAGTATCAGCCGACGGTTTGTTTCTGAGCATATAAATGCGAACCATCCTATAGGGGCCGCGGAAAAATTTGTTTTTTTTGTATGTTGACATAAAAAAAAGTAATCATATACTACGAGACTATAAGAGGGTGGATGCAGGTGCGTCCATTTCAGCGAAGAGGAGTGGCGGGTAACAAAGGAGGATAAAATGAGAGCAAAAAGAAAATTAATGGCGGTGGGGATGGCCATTGGTCTGGCGACGGTGTCTGTTCAAGCGGCGGCAACTAACTTTGTGTGGGATGCAGGCGGCGGTGTAGATAACAACTGGACAAACAATCTCAACTGGAACCCAGATGGTGCGCCGAACGGGAATAATTCTGATACCGCGACTATAGATGTGAGTGGAGCGGTTGTGAACGTTTCAAAGAAAGCTGTTGTTATACGGACTTTGAACGTGAGCGGCACCGGTACGGCACCAGTTTTAAATATCTCAACAAACCTTTCAAACCCCTACACTTCTATGTTTGTAGGCAGTACGACAAATGTATTAAACAGCGGCTATAACGGAGTGGTCAATCAGACGGCCGGAACAGTGACGGTGGGTAACGGCGGCACATCTTACCGATTGTACATTGGAGCGAGATTAACTAATAATATCAGTAGTGGCTATGCCAACAATTCTGGAACCTACAATCTCAGTGGCGGTACGTTGAATGTATCGAATTTTACCGCTGTGGGCCGGTTTAGCGGGGAAAGTGGTAAATTAGCTATTTCCGGTAATGCTGCGTTCACCACCCCGATTTTGCAACTGGCCCATTATGCTGGAACCGGTACGTTGAGTGTTGTTGGCGGTCAAGCATCGATCAATCTCTTAACCAATTTACTACTGTCTGCATACGGAAGCGGCGTAACCGGCGGGGCGGGAACTTCAATCATCGATTTCACGATAGACGTAACCGGTGCCAGCAAAATTAATGTGGGCAATAACGTGCAGTTCGATGTAACTGGATCAAGTAGCAATAATACGTTGTTCCAGCTTTCACTTGGTTCTGGGTTTGTTTATTCCAACAATACCACCTACACCATCATTGATGCTACCGGTGATTTCACGGGATTTGGACAGTTTGGTAACGTGACGAACAATCAGGTTCTGACAGTGGACGGGAAACAGTTTACCGCCAATTACGTTACGGGTGCTGGCATCAATGATAAGTTTACCCTTACGACGATTCCCGAACCGGCAACGATCGGAATACTGGGTTTCGGCGCGTTGCTAACCTTGGTTCTTCGCCGCTTGAAGATGTAATGGGTGTTATGCAGACTTATAAATCCGCAAAGTGGGAAAATGCCTAATTTGCGGATTTTTTGTGAATAGGAAGCTAATCGGGACAGAAAGGAATATGACAATGGATTCAAAACGTAAATACAGTGTACTGCGGCAGATTCTTCGAGGCGGAATCATCGTTGGGTTAGGACTGTCTCTGAATACGGCTTATGGCCAGACGCAAACCGAGTTCCGCTGGACCGGTAAAGGAGATGGCACCAGCTGGAATGATGCAAAAAACTGGGCGGAAGGTGTTGTTCCGACTGGGAGTGGTTCGACTTGGCGTCCACCGGCTAAAATTGATGTGAGCGGTGCTGAGGTGACCATTCAAACAAAGGTTCCCCGTTTCTTTGGCGACATTAATGTGGGGGCCCCCGGTAAAGGCTGTACGCTGAATATGGTCACGGGCGGAGATCTCGCGACGCAAGGGGGTGTATTTATCGGGCAGACCAATAACGGAACGTTCAACATGTCCGGCGGATCGTTGACGATTGGGGTCTGGGGTGCCAGAGATTTGCGTATCGGCAACGGGGTGATGAACTTTGGTTCTTCTGCGTCGGATAAAGCGCCGGTTATCAAGGTAGTTGATGCCTCGCGAGGCTTTCAGGTCGGCGCCAATAAAGGCGATATTGCGGAAGTGAACCTGAACGGATACGGAACCATTTCAACCGTGCAGCAGGCTGTCTTTTCATTATACGGCCAGTCCACGGTGAACGTGACCGGCGGTAATCTTATTCTTATTTTTGACACGAAGGCGACCGGCTTGTCCCGGATCGGCGGAGGAGTCCGCAGTTATAAGTCGGTGATTAATTATAAACTGGATTCGACCGGTGCCAGTACGATGAATTTCGGCGGCAATGTGGAGTTCGGAGTTTCTGAATTTAATGTCTCGCTCGGGGACGGATTCAAGGCCGCGGCGGGGGATCGATTTACCATCATCAGCACCTCTGGGGATTTTACCGGAACCAAAGCGTTCGGCAACGTGGCCAACGGTACGATTCTTACCGCTGGAGATTATAAATTCACAGCAGCTTATACCTATGATGCCAGCGGTAAAGACACCTTTGTATTGACCGTGGCGGAATAATTCTTATCAAGGTGAAATTTTTAAAATTGGCGGATTATGGAACATTTTTACAAAATGGGCATTTACGACTATGTTGTCATTGCCTTTTATTTCATCTTCATGCTGGCGGTCGGCGTGGTGTTCAGTCGGACCAACAAGAATTCCAGTGATTATTTGCGCGGTGGCGGAGCCATGACCTGGTGGATGACCGGAGGCTCAATTTATATGGCCACCTTCAGTGCATGGACCTTCGTCGGTTGCGCAGGAAAGGTGTACAAGAGTGGCTCTCTGATCCTTGTGCTTTTCTTTTTCAACGCGATTTCAATGCTGTTTGTGGCCGGATTCGTTGCGCATCGATTCCGTCGTTTGCGTGCGGTGACTCCGATGGAAGCAGTCCGCCAGCGTTTCGGAATGGCGACCCAGCAGGTTTTCGCCTGGCTGGGGTCGGTGCTGGCGTTTGCTCTCAGCGGCATTTTTCTGTACACGCTGGCTGTTTTTATTTCTCCGCTACTGGGAATTGATGTCCGCACCTGCATTATACTGGTTGGTATTGCGATCACTGTTTTGTCGGTGACCGGCGGAGCTTGGGCCGTGATGGCCAGCGATTTTGTGCAGATGCTGGTCATCATGACCATTACGGTTGTGGCGGCCGTTTTAGTTCTACGGATGCCGGAAGTGGGCGGGGTTTCTGGATTTTTCGACAAGCTTCCATCCTACCATTTTAACTGGTCCGAACTGAGTAATCCCCGAGTTGTCGGGCTGTGGATCGTCGCTATTTTTATCAATCAGTTTTTTACGGCTCTGAATCTGGCTGGAAATTCCGGTCGATTTTTATGTGTCCAAAGCGACTCACATGCCCGTAAAGCGGCTTTGCTGGTAGCCGTCGGGTTTTTCCTTGGCCCGTTGATCTGGTTTATCCCCCCGATGGCGGCCTCGTTTTTGATTCCGGATATTGCTGCGCAGTTTCCTCATTTGAATAATCCGGAAGAAGCCTCCTACGCCGCAGTGTGCATGCGTATTTTTCCTCAGGGATTGATGGGATTGCTGGCCTGTGGAATTTTTGCGGCCACGGTGTCGAGCATGAATACCGGATTGAATCTGAACAGTGGGATTATGGCTCGTAATATTTATAAGCCTCTGTTCCGTAAAAATGCAAGTGAACGGGAACTTCTGCTGGCCTCTCGTATTTTCACCTTTCTACTGGGCGGCTGGACGATTGTGGTTGGAATCTGGTTTTCTAAATTAACCACGATGCCTCTTTTTGAGTGGACGCTCCTTTTAGCTGTGTTAATTTCTATTCCCATGACCATGCCGCTGGTGCTCGGTCTGTTTATCAAACGCACTCCGGGGTGGTCCGCATGGAGCACTGTGGCGGTTGGTTTGCTTACCGCTTATGTAGCTAAATTTCACCTTCCCGTCTCGTGGGTGGCTGGGTTGCTTGGAATTAACGACCGACTGTCGAAATCCGAAACCGCAGATATCCAATTCGGCACCATGGTGATTCTTGTGGCGGTGGTAACCAGTCTCTGGTTTTTATGGAGTCGGCGCTTTTACCAAAGTGTTCCACCCGATCAGGCGCAGGATATTGAAACTTTTTTTCAGAACATGCGCACTCCGATTGCGGACGGGTTAACGGAAAATAACGACACCGATCTTTTGCAGTACAAGCGGGTGGGGCAGTTGAGTTTGGTTTATGGAGTGTTTACCTTCCTCGGGGTTTTGATCCCCAATCCGTTAGTCGGTCGGATCTGCTTTGCATTTTGCGGTGGGTTAATTGCGTCCGTTGGAGGGTGGCTCTATGCTATCTACCGGCGGAAAAATCGGCGATGATATCTGGCCGGTTGAGGTGCCTTATAACTGTCCGCCAGCCAACCACATCGCCTGTGCGTTTGATCTGAAAATATAAAGGCGTTGTTCGATGAAGTACGAAAATCTTGAATTTCACGGTGCCGTCGAACTCGATCCGGCAACAGGCGGAGGACTGCTGATCCGTCGATTTCCCCGGCGAATAAGGGACGGTCTGAGCCCTTTGGGACGGCTGGTATCACAGGAGTCAGCCGGATGTGAGTTACGCTTCGTTACCGATGCGCAGAACATTCGTTTGGCGGTTTCAGCCTTGCCGTCGCCCTTGGCACCTTATGAGTTGAACAATCCGGATCTTTTCATTTTCAAGGGCTCGTTTTTCCACTCGCACGTGCGGCTGGAGCCCGGCAAGGTGAATCACATTCATCTGACCGACATCACCGGGGACATGCAGAAAGGCTTTGACGGTCTTCGGCCTGCGGTGCGCGACACGGAATATTTTTCAGCGAAGGTCTGGCGTGTCCTTTTCGGTCGCTATGCTGCGGTTTTTCATGAACTCGATACGTACGGATATACAGTCCGTTCTCCGCTGACGACGGAAACGCCAAAGCGGCGGATGCTTTGCTACGGATCTTCTATTACCAACGGGGCATCGCCCACAATGTATCACATGTGCTATGTGCAGCAACTGGCGCGGCACCTCAAGGCGGATGTTTTCAATCAGGGCCTGTCCGGTGCGTGCCTGTGCGAGTCCGAGGTGGCTGATTATCTGTCCGCGCGCGATGACTGGGATCTGATCACGCTGGAACTGGGCGTGAATATGCGGAACAGTTTTACGGTGCAGGAATTTGAGCAGCGCAGTCGGTATCTGATTGAAACCGTCGTCGCCGCCCATCCGCAAAAACCGGTTTTTTTGATTACGATCTACCCCAACGCGCAGAGCCCGCAGAATGCCGCAAAACCATGCGAAATACAGCAGCGCCAGTTAGATTACGACGAAGTGTTGCGTACCATCGCAGCAGAAAATTTATCGGGCAAGCTCCATCTGATTGAGGGCTCCGATATTTTTACAGATTACAGCGGCATCACAAAAGATCTGATTCATCCTGGCGATTATGGTCATATGGAAATGGGATTTAATTTGGCACGAATTATTAAAGGAGCGGGCTATGCTTAAATGGAATGTTTTGTTAGTCGTTCTCACCGTTGGAATGCTACAAAGTGGACTCGGCGCAGCGTATCAGACGGTGCTCGATATGAAGCCGATCGGTTATTGGCCAGTTGATGAAGGGTGCGGCGACGTTCTTAATGATCGCTCGGGAAACGACAATCACGGGAAAATATTTCACACACCGTGGAAGAATGGACTGCTGGATTTCACTAGCGGCTACCAGTGGGCCGAAATTCCGGACCGAGCGGAATATCGGTCGGCGGATTTTACAATGGGCGGATGGTTGTTCAGTCGTCGGGATGACTATGTTTCTGGCGGTGGGCAGGCCAGCGGCTTGTATTTTTTCGGCAATACTACAGGACCGAAGGCCGCAGCTGTTCCTGATGCGCAGGGCGCAGGACTATCGCTGGGTGATGTTAGCGGAGGGCTGAAAATTTCTGTCCGCAGCGGAGGGAAAGATGACGCCATTGGATCGATGAGCGGTCGGGTTAGTATAGATTCAGGCCAGTGGCAACATGTCCTCTACACCTGCGAGGCAGGAACTGGAAAACTCTATCTGAATGGGCAGTTGGTCGCGCAAAAGGCTGGCGTTACGTTTACGGCGGCTCAGAGAGCTTTTATTATCGGGGCTGATGCAAGTTGGTGGATGGTGCATCCGCCGCCTGCGCGCTCGCTGGATGGTTCGGTGAAGGAGATGGTCGTATTTTCCCGTGCGCTGACGCCGGAGGATGTGACCCGCCTTTATACGGCCACTCGTCCCGATAAGTTTCCTGAGGTTTACCCGTCCGGTTCGGTTCGTCTGGATGCAAAGACCATTCAGCTTGAGCAATTATTGTCGTTTACGATCGAAGAGCGGCGGCGTGCACTGGATCAGCTTGCCAAGCGTCCGCCAGCGGAACTTTACCGGACATCGGAATTTTTGCTTCCAATTCTTGGAAAGTCGCTGAATGACTGGCAGACGCGGCGCATTGCGGTTCATCTGCTGGTTAAGTTGAATTCTGCTCCGTCCCGCGCTATTTTAACTGCGGCTGTGCCGAAGTTTATTCAAACGCTAGGTGATCAAAAGGCTTCGCGTGAAGAGCGGGCTGCTTCTGCGCTGGGGCTAGCCGAAATGAAGGCTCCGGCGGCGGTTCCGGTTTTGTTAGAAGTTCTCGGAGAGATGAAAGGGCGTGACGGGACGCAGGCTCCCCGAGTAGAAGAGGTGCTGCGCAATTCTGTTCTCTCTGCGCTGTTAAATATTGATCCGGTGAACGGGCCGGTGAGTGAGATTCTGGGTCGCGCACTTCCGAAAGGGAACGGCGAATGTTACTTTTCTCAGGGAGATGTGCATCGGGATGCTCGCGGGCAGACCCCAAATTAGTGTTCTTATACGTCGATTGCGAAATGCGATGGGGTCACTTATAAACTTTACACTGGCGTGGCGTTCGATGGAGCGGAGCCGATTTCTAGCGAGGATTTTTCCAGAGCCGTCAGGGAACTGAGCGCCAAATATATTGAGGCGCGGATTTGGCGCAAACCGAATGCTCCTAATATATACCGAGTGAAAATAACCAAGACTTTGGTGGACTGTAGCGCGCAGACCGCCTTTCTTGAAGATGAAAATTTCATCTTTGACGGAACTGATCTGAAACTGCGCGGCTGGTCGATCGCGGTGGATAAGGATGGATATCTGCACCTTGTGGGGGGGCAGCATAATGCGCCCAATCCCGATAACTATATTCCGGGAAGCTGGGAAAAGATGGGGCTGTCGCGCGATAAAGCCTCCTCCAATTATCCGAGTCAGATGTATTGGGTTTCAGAAAAGCCCGGTGATATCACGTCGTTTAAATTTGCCGGGCAGAAAAATAATCCGCGCCGGATTCTATCGCCGGATTATCTCAATTACATGAACTTTGTTCAGGACAACAATGGCGAGCTCTACGTGTATGGACGGATTTCAGTGAATGGGTGGCAGAGCTGGGGGTTGTACCGCTACGACACAGAGGCCCGGCAGTGGATGCCCTTGGGTGGCGAGGCGTGTGACGCAATGGCTTCCGCAAATAAAGCCTATCCCGACTGGCATAATGATTTGATTCGAAATATCCGGGGATCAATTCCGGTTGAGCCGGGCCCCAAGTCGCTGGCTTGGGCCTGGCAACCTCATTTTTACAACTACTGCCGTGCTACATGGGGCGTTCAATTTGACAAAACGAATCGGATGCATGTGCGGGTTCCAATCCGGGGGCTGGATGCAGAATGCCGAATTATTGATCATGATCTGTACGCCTGGTCGGACGACGGCGGCAAATCGTTCCATCGTGCTGATGGGTCAGAAGTGGTATTGCCGCTGACGGTTAATCCGGCACCTGAGCACAATGCGGACATTTATTTAAATGGAACAGAGTTATGGTTCGACTTGTGGATTTCGCTACTTAAGCAGGCTGGATATGCGGTGAAAAAATGAGGTTGCGAAGAAAAATTATAATACGGCTTTGTTTAATTTATTTGGTTGTAGCAGCAACTGTTCAGGGAATGGGAAATGCTCCGGCCAATGTCCGGTATCAGGCCGTGCTGTCTTTGCACCCAGCCGGTTACTGGCCAGCGGATGAAGGACAGGGCGCAGTTCTGCACGACCGCTCCGGGAACGGCAACAACGGGGTCGTTTACAACGCGGGATGGAATGCCGGTTTTTTGAATTTTACCGGTGTTTCCCAGTGGGCTCAGATTCCGGCGCTACGTCAATATGATTCAGCGGGCGTAAGCATCGGTGGCTGGGTAAATAATCGGGGCGTTTACGATTCTGTTGGTGTTTACCTGATCGGCAACGGTTATCGCAACACGGGGATCACGCTGGATACGCTATATGACGGCAAACCTGTTCCGGACTTTGGAGCACCCTCAGGCGGAGTCAGTTTGGTTTTCCCGAAGAACAGTGTGGCGGTGATTTGCGGGGATCAGAAAGATGTTGTTGAATCGGTTTCGAAACGCACGTTTATCGACGTAAACAAGTGGGAGCATGTGCTATTCACGTTTGTGGATGGCGTCGGGAAGCTCTACATCAATGGCGAGTTGGTTCAGGAAAAAGAGGGTCTTTCGTATCATTGGACAGCTATGCCTCTGGTCGTCGGGATTCAGGCGGATTTGGCGGCGGTCAATCAGTGGTGGAACTGTTCATTGGATGGTCAGGTGGCGGATCTGGTTCTGTTTACGCGTGCGCTCGCCGCGAATGAGGTGCGGCAACTGGCCGCACAGACACTGCCTCCGGTTTCGTATGAACGTCCCAAGTCGGTTGCGGAAACTCCGGTTGTTGAAAAAGTAGGAAAAACAGTGGCGGAACTGATCGCCGATCTCGAAGCCACGGATACGGAAAAACAGCTGACCGCAGTGCGGGCTCTGGCGCAGATGAAGGCGGACGCAAAACCGGCTCTTCCGGTATTGCTTAAACAGTTGCAAGCCATCGTCGATAAAGAGGGTACACACCTTCTGCGAAGCAATGAGTTGCTGCGTAATGCGCTGATCTGGGCGCTCGAAGAAATCGCCCCCGCCGATCCCGCTGTCCGTGATCTGCTTGGCACGACTCTGGCTCAGCCGATGTTTAATTCATTTGATCTGTCCGATCCTTTTTTTGCGGAAGTCCGTCCGCT
>JBBQSL010000044.1:0-20774 GCA_038213895.1 Kiritimatiellales bacterium
ACGCTATGGGTTAATCATTCCGTGGGACTTTGCGGGGGTGAAAAGATGACCTCTGCCGGGTTCAACCGCCGGATGCGGAAAACCGCATGTCCGGTGGTGTGGAAGGGTCACGGGGCGAAATCCCCGTGATCCCATCCGATCTTTTTACCGATTCATAAACTTGACTGGTATTAGAACAATTCCGGATCCTGATTTTGCTAGCAGCCCTCAGCATTTTTTTAAAATAATTTTGACCATAATTATTCTGACCAAAGTTCCTCATTTTATTGCTCCATTCATCCATCTTTCCATCAATCCAATATTCCGGTCTTCCTGCTTGTGACTGACTGGTCAGTTCTGTATGGTTGCTGGCGTTATGCAATCCAAAGATAAAGAACCTAAACGCGCCGCTATTCTGGCGGCCTCCGCAAGAATGTTCGACGGACGTCGGTTTGATGCGGTGAAACTCGACGAAATTTCTGCCGCCGCCGGTGTCGGCAAAGGCACGCTCTATCTCTATTTTAAAAACAAAGAAGACCTTTTCGCACAGATGGCGATTGAAGGCATCGACGAGATGACGGAACGCATCAATAAGGTCACGGCTATGGATTTGCCGTTTAAGGAGCGGCTGTTTCTTTTTGGTTACGAATTCGCGGATTTTCTCGCTCGGCGGCACGGTGTGACGCAGGCGATGAATCAGGCGCAGTCTGCTTGCGTTGAAAAAACGTTCCATACGCATCACAACCGGATGATTGAGGCGATCCATGAGCTATTTCGGAAGGGAATGGCGGAAGGTGTTTTGCGGAACGATATGGAAGAGGCTGAACTGCGTTGCGCTTTGGTAGGGCCGGTCATTTTGAAGGTTCGGCGCAAAGCAAATGTCGGCGAAGCAATTGAGCTGGAACCGTTGTTGGACTTTTTTTGGAAGGGCGCTGCGGCGGTGCAAAAAAAATGAAAAATCAGATTTTAGAGAGAAGCATTTTGGCGTTGTTCACGGCACTTTTTTGTGTTTCGTGTTCATCGTTTGAAACTCCTGGACAGCGGACGGTGCAGACTGTTCCGTCCGCTTATCAGGCGAGCCTGCTCGGCACGCTGGCTCCAAACGAATGGTGGCGCGTGTTCGAAGATGAACAGCTTAACGGACTGATCAACCGTGCGCTGCGCGGCAATCTTTCGATTGAACAGGCATCGGCGCGTCTGCGGCAGGCAGAAGCCACAGCCGTGAAAAGCGGCGCGGCGCGTTTTCCATCGCTTTCCGGAACAGCGGGAATCTCTACGAAAACTGTTGGCGCGGACGGATCACGCCGTGTGACGACTGATGATTATTCACTGGGGCTTATCGCCAGTTACGAGGTGGATCTCTGGGGGCGCGTCGCGTCGGGGCGGAAGTCGGCCTTGCGCGCGATGGAAGCCAGTCATTATGATTTAGAAACTGCCGCGATGACCATTGCGGGGAAAACCGCTACGACCTATTTTTCCTGGCAGCAACAGCAGAACAAGTTGTCGGTTTTAACCCGTCAGCTGGTGGCCAGTCGTAAGATGCTGTCGGTGGTGGAAAAACGGTTTGAAACCGCGCAGGCCGGAGCGGTCGATGTATTACAGCAGCGGCAGAAAGTGGCGGCGTCAGAAGCTTTCATTCCGCTGGTTCAGGCCGCCGTGAGCGCGGCGGAACATCAATTGGCCATTCTGGTTGGCGAACCGCCGCAGACAAATTTGAATCTGATAGTTCTTCCATTTACCGAACTACCCGCGATGCCGGAAACCGGACTACCCGCTGATCTACTGGTGCGTCGTCCCGATTTGCAAGCAGCCTGGGCGCGGCTCGAAGCGGCCAATTGGAATGTCCGTTCTGCGCAGGCTGACCGTCTGCCCGCGATTCGATTGACGGGCAGCACCGAATACGGTGCGAAGGCGACCGATGCGCTTTTTGAAAACTGGGTGATGAATCTGGCTGCCAGCCTAACCGCTCCGCTGATCGACGGCGGCAGCCGCCGGGCGGAGTCGGCGCGAACCAAAGCGGTGGCGGATGAGCGGGTGGCGGCTTATCGCGAAATAGTGATCACTGCGCTGGGCGAAGTGGAGGATGCGATTGTCGCGGAGACGCATCAGAGCGATTATCGCAGCGCCGTTCTGCGCCAGCTGACCGCCGCACAGATGACGGCGGAGGAGTCTTTCCGCCGTTACACGCGCGGTCTCAACAGTTATTTTGAAGCATTGAGTACAGAGACGGCGCGCCAGGGGCTGGAAGTATCGGCCTTGCAGGCGGAATATGATTTGCGCGCTGATCGCGTACAGCTTTACCGCGCACTCGGCGGTGACTGGACTTCTATTTTAGATACATACCGGAACGACGGATTTGAAGGGAACGACGATGACTGAAAAAAAGAAGATTTATAAATTGATTGGTACGGTGTTGCCGATTATCGCAATCGGGCTGGCGGTGGTTTTTGTAAAAACTAAGCCGAAGGCGGAGCGCAAAAAGATGTCGTCGATGATTCCTGTCGTTGAAATAACGACGATTCAGCCGATCACAACCGCCGTGGTGGTTCAGTGTATGGGGACGGTGATTGCCGACCGCGAAACCTCGCTGGAGGCGGAAGTGAACGGTCGGATTACGGCGGTTCAGTCCGGAATGGTTGAGGGCAGTCGGGTCAATCAGGGCGACGTGTTGATCACTATCGATCCGCGCGATTATGAGCTGGCGGTGGCTGAGGCTCGCGCGGCGTTGCAACGCGCGGAAAGCAGTTTGCGGCTGGAAGAGGGCTCGCAGGCGGTTTCGAAGCATGAAATGGAATTGATCGGGGCTGGAACGACGGTCGATCCGGCCTATCAGGATTTAATGTTGCGCAAGCCGCAGTTGCAGACGGCGCAGGCGAATGTGGATACCGCCCGGGCGAATCTGGATGTCGCGCAACTTAAACTGGATCGTACGCAGATCCGCGCGCCGTTTGATGCGGTGGTTCAGGCTGTTTCGGTGAGCGAGGGCGATACGGCGCGCGCCGGGAAAACGCTGGTAAAGCTGGTAGCGAGGGATCGGCTGTTTGTCCGCGCATCGCTACCGGTTGGCGATTTGAAGTTTTTTCCAACTCTTGGATCCGAGCGTAGCGAGAGTGCTTTTGGTACTCCAAAAGAAACGACCCGCAGGGGAGAGGCAAACTTTCCGTATAAGGCGAAGGTTACGCTGTCTGATGGCGCGGAGCGCGAAGGAGTTTTGCTCAAATTTCTTCCGGATCTGAGCGAGGGCGGACGGATGGCGCGGGTTCTGGTTGTGATCGATCGTCCGTTTGATAGCGAGGCGGGGCGTTCCCTGATGCTTGACGAGGTGGTGCGCGTTGAAATGACTGGGCGTGAGATGAAGGAGGTCTGCCTGATCGACCGGATGACGCTTCGCGACGGATCGGTACTTTGGATGATCGATCCGGCGGAGCGGTTGCATGTCTGTCCGGCGGAGCCGGTTCAGGGCTACGCGGATCAGGTGCTGGTGCGCGCCGCGTTTTCCAATGGCTGGAAACTGGTCACATCTGATATTCCTGCCCCGGTGGATGGAATGCAGCTCCGGATCTATACTGAAAAAGAAGGGGTACGCTGATGTCCGGATTGATTCGACATAAGGGGCCGATCGCTTGGATGGCGAATAATCCGGTTGCGGCGAATCTGTTGATGGCGGTCTGTCTGATCGGCGGAGGAATTATGTTCACGCAGATCAAACAGGAAGTCTTCCCGGATATGGAAGACAATGTGGTCAGTGTGAGGGTTGCTTACCCCGGATCGACCCCGGAAGAGGTGGAGCAGGGTATTTGTCTGGCAGTGGAGGAGGCCATCCGCAGTCTCGACGGCGTGAAAGAGATCACCTCGACAGCCGGTGAAGGCTCCGCATCAATTCAGGCGGAGTTGCAGGACGATGCTGATCCAATGAAGGTTTATCAGGACATTAAGAGCGAGATCGACCGCATTACTACGTTTCCGAAAGATGCTGAAGAACCGCAGGTGTCGCTTTCCGTTCATCGACATGAAGTGATTAATCTGGTGCTGTTCGGTGATATTCCTGAAAACAGTCTTGTTGAATTGGCGGAGCAGGTGCGCGAGCGGCTATTGCAAAGTTCTGCGATTACTCAGATCGATTTGGCTGGGGTGCGTGGACGGGAAATTCGCATTGAAGTTTCGCAGGATGAGTTGCGCCGACACAATCTGACGCATCGGCAGATTGCGTCAAAAATTGCCAACGAAGCGGTGGAGCTGTCCGGCGGCGGAATTAAAACCCGTCGTGGGGAAACGCTTCTGCGGATGAAGGAGCGGCGCGACTACGGTGCGGAGTTCGCCCGCGTTCCGGTTGCGACGTCTGAGGACGGCACCCCAGTTCCGGTGGAAAATATTGGCTCGGTAATTGACGGGTTCGAGGACAGCGACCGTTTCGCATTTTATAACGGTAAGTCGGCGGTGATGCTGGAAGTTTACCGTGTCGGCGAACAGACGCCTTCAGATATTTCCGGCGCAGTGTACGATATGCTTCCGCTTCTTCGCGAACAACTTCCCGTTGGCGTTGATGTTAATGTGTTAGCGGACCGGACAGAAACTTTTTTTCAGCGAGCGAAACTGCTGATCGGTAACGGGGCCATTGGATTGATCTTGGTGATGCTCTTGCTGGGGTGTTTTCTGGAAATCCGGCTGGCGTTTTGGGTGATGATGGGGATCCCGATTTCGTTTCTGGGGTCCATGATTTTGATGCCGATGATGGGGCTGACCATCAACATGATCACCATGTTCGCCTATATTGTGGCGCTCGGGATTGTGGTGGACGATGCCATCGTGGTGGGGGAAAACATTTACCACTATCAGCAGGAGGGAATGCCTCCGATTGATGCGGCCATCAAGGGCGCTCGAGAAGTCGCCTCGCCGGTCGGTTTCAGTATTCTGACCAACATTATTGCGTTTATTCCATTAATGGTGCTGCCGGGCATGATGGGCAATACGATGGGAATGCTTCCGCTAGTGGTAATTTCGGTGTTTACGATTTCATGGCTGGAAAGTCTCTATGTCCTTCCGGCGCATCTGAGCCACGGGCGTAAGCATTCTTCGCACGGCATCAATGCGTGGATTCACGGGCGGCAACAGATTATGAGTCATACTTTCACTCGCTGGGTACAGACAAAATACGGGCCGTTTCTCGACCGCTGTTTGGAGCATCGCTATTTGGTGGTTTCCGCCTCGCTGGCACTGTTGATTCTGGTCGGGGGCTATTGGAAGAGTGGACGGCTTGGTTTTGCGATGTTCCCGACCGTGGAAAGTGATTACGCCCGGGCGAATGCGGTGCTGCCGTATGGTGTGCCGATTGAAAAAACGGAGGCGGTGAGCGACCGGCTGGTGCGCGCCGCGCAAGACGTGATCCGTCAATGCGGGCATCCAGAACTTTCTGAAGGAATTTTTGCCGATGTCGGCAGGGGAGGAGCCAACCAGATTGAAATTCGTGTCTTTCTTGCGGATGCCAAGATCCGCAATAAAATCATGAGTACAACGGAGTTCACCAAACGGTGGCGTGAAAAGGCGGGCGATATTCCCGGCATGCGAGTGGTTCGGTTTGCTTCCGACTCCGGCGGACCCGGCAGCCGCGGGGCGGCGCTAACGGTTGAGCTGCGGCATGAAAAAGTGGCTGTCCTGGAGGCCGCTGCCACTACACTGGCTCGGGAGCTCGAAACCTTCCCGTTAGCACAGGATATCGACGCCGGCATCGAGCAGGGCAAGCGCCAGTTTGACTTCACCATGAAACCCGCCGCCAGCAGTCTCGGGCTAACCGCCGAGGAAGTCGGCCGACAGGTGCGTTCCGCTTTCCAAGGAGTGGATGTTCTGCGGCAGCAACGCGGCCGCAACGAGGTGAGAGTGAAGGTTCGTCTGCCAGAGTCGGAGCGTACCCGGATGTATAATCTCGAAAACTTCATCCTGCGCACCCCAGCTGGGGGCGAAGTGCCGCTATCAGAGGTGGTCGATACAGAGGTCGGCCACTCGTATACCGCAATTTCGCGCCGCAACGGCATGCGAACCCAGTCGGTTACGGCCGATGTCCGCCCGAAATCCAAAGCAGGTGAAGTGATGGCACGGCTGGATGCCTCGGTGTTCCCGGCGCTGATGGAGCAATATCCCGGTCTTGACTACAGCTATGAAGGGCAGCAGGCGGAAAATCGCGACAGTCTGGGAAGTATGGCCGTTACGCTGCCGCTGGTACTGCTCGGCATTTACGTACTGCTCGCCATTCCGTTCCGCAGTTATATCCAGCCGCTGATCGTGATGGTCAGCATCCCGTTCGGAATCATTGGTGCCGTTCTGGGGCATGTGCTCATGGGTTATGATATGTCGATGATTGGAATTATCGGCATGCTGGCACTCAGCGGGGTGGTGGTGAACGACGCGTTGGTGCTGATCGACTTCGCAAACTCCCGGCGGGCGCACCATGCGAATGCACATGATGCCGTTGTCGCGGCTGGCATTCAGCGCTTCCGCCCGATCATGTTGACCACGCTGACCACGTTCGGCGGGCTGGCCCCGATGATTTTTGAGACCTCGCGGCAGGCGCGTTTCCTCATCCCGATGGCGATTTCGCTCGGGTACGGACTTCTCTTCGCGACGGCCATCACGTTGCTGCTGGTTCCTTCGCTCTACATGATTGTTGAAGATGTGAAGGAAAAGTTTGCCCGCTCTGAAGCTGGAGTAAACTCCGCTGAGTGAACCCTATTCACCCTGATCGTGATTCCTTACGCCAACTTCATCATGGCTCGCTTTGAGAAAAGCAAACCGGCTGATACCAAATTCGCATGCTATTTGGTAAGGCGCGGTCACCGCCCGCACCCACAGTTGCTGTAACCGAGGCCGGCGGCCTCGCCCGACTTCCGCAGTTAGATGCGCAACGGCCTGAAAATACGCACTTGGGTGGGTATGTGAACGGTGGTGTAGGTGTGGGTGGCGAGAATACGTCGAAGGGTTTCCCAACTGCGATCATCTCCGGCAGTTTCGAGTGGGTAGAGGAGCTGGCGCATTAATTGATAGGCCAGGGTGCAAATGAAGATATGTCCTTCAACGCGTAATTCGATCTGATGCTGGTTGGGGCACAGTCCGAGGTCGCTTTTTAGCCCAACTTCCGCGGCCTAAAAAATAAGTTTTTACCTCGCAACGCGTTACAAAGCCGCAGGCACTACGTTTTCGGGCCGTGGTGAATGGGCAGTCGGTTGACCGGCTGCCGATGGTGGAGTGGGCAGTTTGGTGGAACGAAACCGTCGACCGTTGGCGCGGCGAAGGATTACCGAAGTTCGACAATACGCTGCGTCCGGCGGGCGTGAGTAGGGTGGAAAAGTATTGCCCCGACCGCTACAACCTCTGCAACCATTTCGGGCTCGACCCCTACTTCCAGTATTGGTTTGCCAGCGCAGGGCTCGGGTGCCCGCATCCGAAGTCGTATGGCGGGGCGATCATTTCAGACGAGGCCGGTTACGAGCGCATTAAGCCGCACATCTATCCGCCCATTGCGCAGGCACTCGAAGACATTCGTCCGTGGGTGGAACGTCAGCGCAACGGCGAAAGCCTCTGCTGGATCAGTATTGAAGGCTTCTTCTGGTTCCCTCGCACGCTTTTCGGGATCCAAGATCATATGGATTCGGGCGTATTGATTTTCAATACCGACAGTAGGTTGATGCAGGCGATTCCGGCACCGAGCAGAAAAACGTACTGATAGCCCCATTTTTGCCAGATCCAGCCGCAGAGGATGGCGGTCGCGATGGAGAAAACATGGTTGATGCTGGTGGATGCGGCCAGCGCGGGGCCGATGTGTTCGGACTTTTTAGCGATTTTTTTGAGATAGGTGGATCGTGCCATGCCGACGGACATGAGCAGTAGGTCGGCAACATAGCATCCGGAAATGACGGCAACGGCAATGGAGGCGGGGAAGAGTCTTCCCGCAAAGCCGTAGAGCAGGCATACAAAAATTAGAATCATGGCTTCTCCCGCTAGAACGAATCGTTCGCCGCGGGTGTCAATCAGTTGCCCTAGTTTCGGTTGCAGGATGACTCCGAGAATCCCACCAATCGTCATTAGAATGGCGATATTTTGTACAGGCTGGTTGAAGACACGGATAAGAATCCATGGGGCAAAGGTGAGGAAGATCTGTTTGCGGGTGCCGAAGAGGATAGATAGCCAGTAGAACAGCCGGTACTCCTTGTGGAGTTTTAGGTGCAGGGCGGGCGGATGCGCCTTTCCGACTTTCATTCGGTAGAGCATGACCGCACCGCATAGGAATCCTGCTGATGCCGTTAGAAAAGCGCGCGAAAAGTTGAGGTGTAGATGTCGGAAGCCGATGAATATAAAAAAGGCACCGCTAATGGTGAAAAAGTTTTGGATGGCGTTAATTTGTCCGAGTCTGCGCCCAGAATGTCCCTCACGAGCTAATTCCAAGCCGAGACCGGACTGTAGTGGGATCATCAAATGTTGGCCCGTGCTTAAAATGAAAAGCCACGTTAGGGTAAGTGGTAATGAGGATGAGCAAGTGGCCATTAAGGTTAGCCCGATCGAGCATAGCACCATAGCGAAGGCGGCCAACCGCCGGTTGCACATGAAGAACAGAAGGGCGGAAAAGAACATAACCAGTACGCCAGGCATTTCGCGGGGGATTTCGATCAGCGTACGGGCCAGGTTACTGATGGTAAAGGATTCGTTCAGGAAGTTGTTAAAAACGGTCTCTACAATACTGCCGGAAAAGCTGATTGCCGCGATGGCGACTAGAAAGCGGCGGGTATCGCTACCGGTGTTTGCAAAACGCTGTTTCAGGTATTTTATCATGGCGAACCTGAAGATGACTTTTAGCCTTTCGGAATAAAGAGAACGAGTTGAATGGTGCGCCTACTGGGGCGAACGATTATTGGCCGGAGCTATCGCTTGGTTCTGCCGAAATCTTTTCTTTCTTTTCCTCTTGGAGGTGCTCAGCGAGCAGATCGTCCATTTTTAGTCCGGTTAGATGGGTGAGGGTTTTTATCAGGGCAATCAAAACGGCTATCATTACGGCCATGCTGGGGAGCATGACGACGATGTAGCTTAACCCCGTCATTTTTCCGATTTCGGCGGTGAAGGCTTCTGTCCCCGGTTCGCTTTTCAGGATAATTTTTGCCAGAGTGTAATTGAGTGCCGATGAGAGAAACATAGAAGAGGCGAAGCCCCAGGTGAGGCCAATTAGTCGCTTTTCAAATTTTGCTTCATTACCCTGTTCGCGTAGTTTTTCATGTAATAGCGGCACATTGAAGAGTTTTTCGTTGAACAGAATTTTTTTGATCAGTGGGTAGGGCGTTTTTAGGGAAATCACAATGGCCAGCCCGATAATCAGCGGAATCGCCGCTTCTTTGCAGGCGATCCATTCCGGTGGCAGTTTCAGGATGCCGAACACGCCAGTCAGCAGGACGCTGATGATGCCGATAATCGAGACAAAGTCTGCGCGCCTATCTTTGATCAGTGTATGAATTCCGTAGCCGAATGGTAGGATTAGCGCGACAACGAGGCCCCACAGCGGGCCTAGATATTTTTCTTTGCTTAGATAGGTTAGAATGACAACGGGGATCACGACATTTAGCATGATGCTGATCATCGGGTTTTCTTCTTTTGGACGGGTTTTTGTCATGAAACCTTTCAGTCGGTTTTTGCGGTGTTCATTGCCGACATTAAATACGGGGGGTGGGTTTGCGGCCGATTGCCGAAAAAAGAAAAGCCCATATGGGCTTTCCAGCCATTCTTTTCACCAGCAATTCAGCCAGCGGGGCGATAAGAAAATAGATATAGGCCCAGATGACCAGCGCGGTTAAGCCGAACATCATGATCGAGCCGATTACTGCGCAGACGAACACAAAACTAAGCACGCGCGGCTCGCCCGAAACACAGCGGCGGACATGTGGATAGGGAATGTTGCTCACCATCAGCAGGCCGGTCAGGAAGGCGTAGCCAAGGAGAAAAGAGAAAAACAGATGAGGGCCCATGTTAAGTCTCGGTAGGAAAAGTCCGGCACTGTAGATCATACTGGCGGCGGCTGGTGAAGGAAGCCCCATAAAACAGCCATCATCTTTTATTTTTTCTGCGGCCAGAACATTATAGCGGGCCAGTCGCCACATCGTGCATCCGAGATAAAAAAGCGAGACGCTCCAGATCAGCAGGGTGGATACCGGAGAGGCCCCGGGACAGTTGCGTTTGATAAAAACAAAAACCGTGACCGCCGGCGCTACGCCGAACGAAACCACATCGGCCAGCGAATCCAGATTGGCGCCGAACGGGCTCTTCGCATTCAACATCCGCGCGGCCAGTCCGTCCAGCGTATCAAACACCATCGCGCCCAGCAGGAACCAGATGCAGGCCTCCGGAAACGCTTCGCCGCGTGCATAGCTGGCGACGGCATACACGATGGACGCAAAGCCGCAAAACGCATTACACAGCGTGATCAGGCTGGGGATCGGATTGAACCGGGGTTCAGCTGTTTCAGTAAAAGAATCGCTCATAATGCTGCGGAATCCATTTCGACACGTGCCATCAGGGTACTTCCAGACCGAACCTTGTCGCCGATTTGGACGTTGGTCTTTATGCCGTTTCCAGCGGGGAAATACAACTCCGTACGCGAACCAAACTTGATCATGCCGTAAATCTCGCCTTTTTGCAGGCGGGCTCCCGGTTGCGGTACGCAGACGATCCGTCGGGCGATTGCCCCAGAAACCTGCCGGATTGCTATTGGAAAACTTTGTCCTCCGGCTGAGCCTATGCCAGCAATGACCAGCGATTCATTTTCTTTTGAGCACCGTTTATCACGGGCATCTAGAAAACGTCCTTCTTTATATTTCCGATATTGGACTTCCATAGTGCACGGCGCGCGGTTTACATGGACATCCAGTACGGAGAGAAAAATACCGATCCGAGTCAGCTTCTGGCCGACAAAAATTTCGATGCCGTGATCTTCTACGGTTTCGATATCGCGCACCATACCGTCTGCCGGAGAAACCAGCGCATTAGCATCCGTAATAATCTGGCGTTTTGGAACCCGAAAAAATGCGGCGATGGCCAGCCATAGCAACCAGGTGATGCTTAGTAAAACTTCGCCCGCTGTTCGGCTGACGTTTGCGGCCAGCCAAAGCCAAAGCAGTGAAAGCAAGAACGCAATGATTCCACCGCCCAGCCATTCTCTCATTCCATGTTTTGTAAGTCGCATAATTAGTATTCCTCTGTTTTTCGACGGCTCATTCGGAGCGCTTTTCGGCCGACCCGCCGAGCCCGGTAGCGCCGCACCAGTCCTGTCGTGCAAAAATAGCCGAGTATAGCCGACAATAGTCCCAAAATTATTCCGCCCACAAAAAATGAAACAACTAGCTCGCCGCCCAGTGCCCCCGCTGTTTTCATAGACGGATTGTGCAGAGCGTTCGAAACCAGCTGTTTAATCAGCTCATACGACAGCGGATCTCCAATGATGAAGCCGCCCAGATAGCACTGGATGGAATAAATCACCGGCATGTTGAGAGGATTGGTGATCCAGGTGGACAATAATGCTGCGCCCTTCGCTCCGCGAAGCGATAGTGCCAGCAGAAGCGCCAGCGGCATCTGACCGATGGGCGTCATGAAGGCAGAAAATAAACCGGCCGCGACGCCGCGTCCGACACTCTCTGGAGTGCCCGGATGCCGCATCAACTTAAAATAGAGTCTTAACGATTTACCCGACCTTTTACGCATAACGCTCTTTCAAAAATAGGGGCTAGCATAAGCGGAGTGTCCGAATATTGGAACTCTACACTTCGTTTTTTGCCATTTTCGGGGGCGTTTGAAATCGTATGGTTTAGCCATGACCTCGCCGCGCCCAGTAGCGACGCACCATTCCTATTGTAAGGAAATAGCCGATAACCGCTGTTATGGCTCCCAGGAGCAAACCTCCGGCCAGAAACGATGCAATCAGTTCGCCACCCAGCGCCCAGGCTGTTTCCCAGGACAGATTGTCGAAAAAATTCATGACAAGTTTTTTGATCAGTGTATAGGACAGCGGGTCTCCGATCAAAAAACTGCCCAGATAACACTGGACAGGATAAACAACGGAAATGGTAAGCGGATTAACGATCCAGGTTGATAGGACTGCGACCCCGCGCGCACCGCGAACCAGTACGGCCAGCGGAAAGGCCAACAGCATATGTCCGGCGGGCACTATAAAGGCGGCAAATAAGCCTACCGCAACGCCGCGTCCGACACTCTCCGGAGTACCCGGATGTCGCACCAGTTCCAGATAAAACTTTAACGCTTTTCCCGACGGCTTACTCATGACCCTTCTTTCAAAAGAGGGTCAATGTAGTGTATTTTCATCCGCTTGGAAATGCGCACTTCACAAAATTAAGCCGAATTACTTTTGCTTTAGAATATCCCGTATTTCGGATAGCAAAACTTCTTCTTTTGAGGGGACGGATGGGGCTGGCGGGGCCGCCGCTTCTTTTTTCTTCAGGGAGTTCATTCCTTTGACCACCATAAAAATTGCGAAAGCAATGATGATGAAATCAGTCAGTGTTTGAATAAACTTCCCATAGTTCATCGTTACTGCGGCGGCCGTTCCGCTGGCCTGTTTAAGCGTTATAGCCAGATCTGAGAAATTAACTTTGCCCAGCAACAACCCGATCGGCGGCATGATTACATCTGCAACAAATGATGAGACAATTTTGCCGAAGGCTCCGCCGATAACAATACCGACGGCCATATCGATCACATTGCCCCGCATGGCGAACGTCTTGAACTCTTTAGCTATTTTCATTTCCCGTCCCCCCTTGTTTGTTTTTTCTATGCTAGAGCATTTTAAATAATTCTGTATCCGGATTACGCCCCTTCTTCGAGAGGGACGTCCTTCTACAAAAAAACTTGTAGGGCGAGCCTCTCCGGTATTCCGGAGGGCTTGCAGTCTGGGCTGCGACTTTTATTAAAATGCTCTAATTTATCAATCTAGCAGGCTGGAAGCCCGCGATACGTACGACTCCATACTGAATATCATCCGCAAATGGTACGAAACGATTTAACCTAATCAAATACGTTCCCAGAAACTGGGCGACAAGTTGATGGTTTTTCCTTTCCATGAAAAGCCCTTTGTTTTTTCCTGTTTTTGGAGAAGACGGCTAAAGGTTTCCGGCGTGGCACCGATCGCGGAAGCGATGTCTTTTTTAGATAAATCGGGAGTGATTTCCGCTTTTTCTCCGTAATGTTCGCGCAGGAATTCTACAAAGCGGGCTTCAACATCCATGGAGGTCAACTGCTGGATACGTTCGGCTAGGTAGCGCTGTTTCTGCATCAGCATGGCCATAAAGTCGTTACGAAAATCCTCTTCGGTTAGCAGATTTAGAAATCCGGTACGCGGCAATTCGATTACTTCAGCTTCTGTGCAGGCGGTGGCACTGACCGGATACCGGCTTTTTTCAAATAGAATCACTTCGGCAAACAGTTCACCCTGTTTAACGGTTTTAATGACCGTTTCTCGCCCATCGGCGCTGGTTTTAACCAATTGGATGCTTCCGGAAGTGAGCAGGTAAACCGCCTTGCCTTCGGAACCCTCCATGAAAAGAAGGTCACGTTTCTCTACGGTGCGCCGGCGGCTCAAGGCCGCCAGCCGCTTGCAGGCGGGCTCAGAAAGCCCGTTAAAAAATTTCGCGTTACGGATCAGCTGATAAGGATCGGTCATGAGGGAAGAGTGAGGGATGAAGGATGAATTATGAAAGATGAAAAAGTAATTTTTTAAACCCGACAAACTTCATGAGGGCACAAAAAAAGGATGCCTGCAAAGGCATCCTTTTGGATGGACGAGAGCTCGGTTAGTCAATAAACCGGCGACGAATCCAAACTGCTACAAGAATTACTAGCACGGACAGCGAGGCTGTGGCCGGTTCAGGAATTTGGGAGTATGTGTAGATCACTTTCGCGGAGAACACGCAGACGGGCGAATTGCCTATGAAGTATCCGCCAGCAATCGAAGCGCCTGTGCTGAGCGATGAATTGATGGTGGTGTCAAAAGAGCCGGAGCCGATGTAGTCCGCAAAGGAACCACTGTCGACAAGGCCGGAATTTTTTGTCTTCACTATTCCTGGGTTCCAGTCGTAATAGTCTCCTTGGCCAGTGGCGTTGAATACGTTGGTTGCATCGCCGGAGGTTGGCGAGAGCGAGATAAGGGACGACTGCTTAAAAATTGCCAGACCGCTGCCATTATCTGCGATATCGGTTCCGGTCAGGTTTGCGGCTGTCACAAAATAAGAAATTCCGCAGGCGGCATTGCCTCGTGCGCCCACCGTGCCGGTCGAATCGTTGTCTAACTGAACACGGGCATTGGAAATTTGCGTCACAAACTCAATATAAATTTGCGTCAGCGTTCCGAGAGAGTCGTCAAATTTAGCTAATGAGACGGTAGTGTCTTGTTCGGTTTGCATGGCCACGCTGGCTGCATTAGTTACGCTAACGCTAGCCGCCTGAATTGATCCTGCGACAACAAGCACCAGTCCTATGAAAGTGATAAATTTTTTCTTCATGCCGTAATCCTTTTTATATAACAAACGCCTCTCTTAAACCATAAAAGGCGGGAAGCTGTCAATGAAGATACTGTAGGTTTTTTGATAAATTTTTTGTACGAAAAACCCCTGTAGACTATTTTTGTTGTGCAAGACCGTTTCAGCCTGCGTGGCAGCATGTTTTTTTGCGGGGCAGGACGGCGGAGATAAGCAGTCCGGTAAGAAGCAGGGCGCAGAGCTGTTCGAAGCGTTCGGCCTCGGCGGCGTGGTGGTGGACGTTTTCGGTGATAAACTGCGCGGTGAGGATACGGTTAAGTAGCCAGCCTGCTGACAGCGAACAGATTGCGAGCGTGGCGAGATAGATAATCATGGTGCGGCGACCCATTGTTTTTAAAACCGTGGCGATGGTGGCGGCGTTGGTGGCCGGGCCGGTGATCAGGAAAACGAGCGCCGCGCCGGGCGACAGCCCCATGCCCATCATCGCCAGTGCGATCGGAATCGAGCCGGTCGAGCAAACGTAGAGCGGGATGCCGAGGCCCATAACGGCCAGCATGGAGAGCCATTCAGAATTTAGATAGCGGGTGAAGAAATCTTCGGGAACCATGGCACCAAGTAGTCCAGAGATGATAATTCCGATAATTAGGGCACGGCCGATGTCACGCGGTAGCGTGCCGAAACCATAGATAAAAACCTGCTTCCATTTATTGGCGCCTTTTTCCGGATTGCAGGAAGGACAACTCTCATCGGTACAGGTATCGCCTGATTCTTCGGACGGAGGCGTGAAGGACTCGACCGCCGCGCCACAGATCACGCCGGTGATGAAGGCCACCGCCGTGCGGAAGATGGCAAAAAGCGGGCCGAGCAGTCCCCAGGTGGCGGCGATGCTGTCCACGCCGGTTTGCGGTGTGGAGGTGAGAAAAGAAATCGCTGCGCCTTTAGTTGCCCCGTGTCGGCGCAACGAGGCGGTCACCGGTATGACGCTGCACGAACAAAGCGGAACCGGCACGCCGAGTAGCGAAGCTTTTACAATCTGCCACAGCCCGCGTTTGCCGAGATGGTTTTCGATGAAGGAACTCGGCACGAAAGCACCAAGCACGCCCGCGGCAAAAAAGCCGAGCAGGAGATAGGGAGCCATGATGGCTACCACGCTCCACACTTCGATCACTATGGCAATCAGCATTTCCACACTACTATCCGTCATCTTCTTGTTTTTTATGCACGTTTTCTTTTACAACACTCAACTTATCCGCAGATAAACGCCGATTACCGCAGATGAAGGGAAAGAAAATCTGCGCACATCTGCGACATCTGCGGATTTCCCGATTTGGTTGCCACGTTGTCGAGCTGGGTGCATCTCTGTCTTTGTCGCCGGATCGATCTGGAATGCAGGAATATTGGAATATTGAGTGGACATTCGGCGGTCCCGCTGTTCCAGCATTCCATCATTCCACTATTCCAATATTCCTTTTTTTCTCTTTTCTTTTTCTTGACGCAGGTCAAGGATCGCTTTTCAAAATGAAGTATAGTGATCGACATTGACAGTAGGAAACCAAAACCGAAAGGAAATAGTTATGAGCATGTTTTGTTATCAGTGTGAACAGACCGCTAAATGCACCGGATGCACCGCGTTCGGGGTATGTGGCAAAGATCCGGATACCGCAGTTCTTCAGGACTTGCTGGTTGACGTATGCAAACAGATTGCCGTTGCCGCGCAGGGCAAAAAGAACCGCGCCGCCGACCTCTACGTGATGGAAGGACTCTTTACGACCGTCACCAACGTCAACTTTGACGCCAAAGACATTGCGGGTATTATTCGTCGCGGCGCGGAACTTTGCGACTTTGAACCGGCTGCCGATCTCGACGGACTCATCAAGCAGGGCGAAGCCGTTGGTATCGAAAGCCGCAAAAACACACTCGGCGACGACATCACTGGCCTACAGGAACTGATTTTGTACGGGCTCAAAGGTACGGCGGCCTACGCCGACCACGCCTATGTCCTCGGCAAAGAAGATCCGGCAGTTTACGCTTTCTTTCACGAAGCACTGGCAGTTCTTAAGAACGGCCCAGCGACCGTAGAGGTGCTTCTGCCGCTGGCTCTTAAGGTCGGCGAAGTCAATCTGACCGTCATGGGACTGCTCGACGCTGCTAACACCGAAACGTACGGACACCCCGTTCCGACACCGGTGAATATCAACGCTGTTAAAGGTAAAGCGATTCTCGTTTCGGGTCACGATCTGAAAGACCTTGAACTGCTTCTCAAGCAGACCGACGGTAAAGGCATCAACATTTACACCCATGGCGAAATGCTTCCGTGCCACGGTTATCCGCAGCTCAAGAAGTATAAACACCTCGTCGGCAACTACGGCGGCGCCTGGCAGGATCAGCGCGAAGAGTTCGAAGCTTTCCCCGGCGCGATTCTGATGACGACTAACTGCATCCAGAAGCCGAAGGAAAACTATAAAGCCCGCATCTTCACCTGCGGTCTCGTTCAGTGGCCGGGCGTTGAACACATTGCTGACGGCAACTTTGCGCCGGTCATTAAAGCCGCGCTCGAAGCGCCCGGCTTTGCCGCAACCGAACCGGAAAAAACCATTCTGGTTGGATTCGGTCATAATGCCGTGCTCAGTGTTGCTCCGGCGGTGATTGACGCCGTCAAGAGCGGGGCGCTCAAACACTTCTTCCTGATCGGCGGATGCGACGGCGCGAAGAGCGGACGCAACTACTACACCGAGTTTGCCGAAGCCGTGCCAAAAGACTGCGTGATTCTCACGCTGGCTTGCGGCAAATACCGATTCAACAAACTGGAGTTTGGTGCTATCGGTGGCATTCCGCGTCTGCTCGACATCGGACAGTGCAATGACGCCTACAGCGCCATTCAGATCGCCGTCGCGCTGGCCGGAGCTTTCGGTTGCGGCGTCAACGACCTGCCGCTCTCGATGATCCTGTCGTGGTACGAGCAGAAAGCCTGCTGTATTCTGCTGACGCTCCTGCACCTCGGCATCAAAAATATCAAGCTCGGCCCGACCCTGCCGGCCTTCATCACGCCTGCCGTGCTGAAAGTACTGGTCGAGAAATTTAACATTGCTCCGACCACAACGGCCGAAGTCGACCTGAAGCAGTGTTTAGGGAAATAGTTATCGTTTAAAAATTATCCGTTAACAGCCGCGCCCCGGAGCAATCTGGGGCGTTTTTTTGCGTAGACGCGGTGTCCTCACCGTGTTTTCGATGATTGGAAGAGCGTTCACCACGGAATACCTAGCGCGGCAAAGCCGCAACCAAGAATTTTAACAAAATCATGGACGATAAAATCATTTTTCCACCTCGGCGGATCTGCCGGCTTGTCCGCCGAAGCGCAACGCGCGAAGGAGGAAGGCACGACAGCATCTGGATTTCAGAGACCAAATAGATAGGTCCCCGCCCGCACCACCTTGAGGAAGAAAACGAATTTGGCCGCCAGAACTTTCTTTTGAAACGATGCGTTTAACTTGAGCATGGATTCTCTTGGTTGGGGGTTAATGAGAAGGGAAGTCTGTAAGCAGAAATCCCGGTACACGTGTTATTCCAAGGAATCGGGGGGAATTAAGAGGAGGAAAGAAGTGGCCCTCTTTCCTTTCGCCTTTCTTTTAAATCCCGTAGCATCATCGCAGTTTTTCGGGGTGTGAGTCGGCGAATGACGAGAAAAGCGTTCTGACCCCGTGGACGGGATGGAGCGGGCAAGTGAAGGAGTTTTATGGGAGTTGAAAAGCCAAATGACGACCTGAGACGAAGTCGAAAGTGCTTTTGGTATTCCCCCTGAAAGCGCAGCGATAGATAATTTTACCAAAGGTAGAATAACGACCAACAGGAAGTGGTTCAAAGAAGAGACCGACAGGGAACGGCAACTAAGCGAACCCCGCCGCGCTTACCTCCAAGGAAACCGAGATCAAACTCACCAGCGTGGGCCGCGCCAGCCTTGAAGAACTGCTCGCCGATTACCGCGACTATCTCCGGGTGCGTGACCTGCTAATCTGGGAGAAAGACTCCAAGGAAGCGCTCTATGTGCGCGAGCTGGGGCGTAAAGAGCCACAGACCTACGAGCTGTATCGCGAATTTGTCGAAACCCGTCCGCCCGAGGTGATCGCTAATATTGCGATCTGCCTGATTTACCAAACCAACTACCTGATCGACCAGCAGCTCCGCCGCCTAGAATAGGATTTTCTGAACGATGGCGGCCTACGCGAACGCATGTTTAAGCACGTCTCGCCCACCGCAACCAACCATCGAAGCCATAAAAACAACATTTTGATTTTTTGAGCTCCATTGAGAACGGGGGCACGCAGTCAAAGGTCTGAAAGTCCAAGGTCAAATGTCGGCGGCCACTTCATCACTCCCATACTCCACAACTTACTTACCTCGCCGTTTCCAGCATTTAACGCAGATGAAGGGAAAGAAAATCTGCGCACATCTGCCACATCTGCGGATTTCCCGATTTGGAGGTGGCTCTGCCGCGCTAAGTGTTTCGTGGTGAAAAATCTTAACCTTTAGCTTGATATACATTCATGAATGTATGTATAAAGGCGGCTCGAAAATTAAAAAGGCAGAAAATGGCAAGAAAAACCAAGGAAGATGCGGCGGCAACGCGGGAAAGCGTTTTGAACGCGACGCTGGATCTATTCAGTGAAAAAGGTTTTTCCCGTACGACCTTCAGCGATATCGCCAAAAAAATCGGCATGACGCGCGGTGCGGTGTACTGGCATTTCGATAACAAGCCTGCATTGCTTGCCGCGCTGATTGAATACGCCAATGAGCGCAAAGAAGATCTTATCGGCGTTCGTGTGCCGGATATTCATACGGTCGATGACCTGCGGCAGGCGTTTGTCACCCACGCCCGGATTGTCCGGGAAGACGCGATAACACGTAAGTTTGAGTTTTTTCTGAATTATCAAATGGACTGGTCGGCGGAACTTTTGACGGAAACTCATAAAAATCTAAACAAAATCCGTAAGAGTCCGCTGGAGGAGTTTCGACGGTGCTTTGAAGTTCCGGCGGTGGCCTGCCGCTTGCAGCCGGGAGTGAATATCAACCATCTGGTTTTGACTCTGGCGGCATTCTGGACGGGACTGTGCAAAATGCATTTGGGCGGATGTCCTGCCATTGATTTTGGGCAGATGCCGGAAGCCGATATTCAACTGCTCAGCGGCTTTGATTTTGTGGAAACCGTTAGGGCGGGTTTCGATTTGATTATGCGGGGAGTTTTAAAAGAGGAGAGCGGCAATGAGTAAGAAGATGATCGGGATTTTGGTAGCGACAGGGCTGATTTCGTTATTGGCCGGATGGTTTGTGCATGAAATGTTTGGCGGCAAGGGTGGTGGCAGACCTCCGGTGGGCGCGAAGCAGATGCCGCCCGCGACAGTCATCGTGCAGACTGTTCTTCAGTCAAATCTCCAGCCGGCTCAGGAATACATCGCCAAGGTCGATCCGATCGAAGACGTCATGATTCGCAGTGAGGTTTCCGGCTATATCGATTCCGTCAGTTTCACTGAAGGCAGTATGGTTAAGGAAGGCGATTTGCTTTTCACCATCGACCGGCGAACGTATCAGGCCGCAGCCCATGCGGCGGAAGCCGACATGAATCGCGCGCAGAAATTATATGACCGTATGAAAGCCGCCGATATTCGCAGTGTTTCTAAATCTGATCTGGATACTGCGGAAAGCAGTTTTCTGCGCGCGCAGGCCGCTTATAACATGGCCAAAGTTTCGCTGGACTACACAGAGATCAAAGCTCCGGTCAGCGGACGGATCGGTGCGGTACAGGTGACCAAAGGCAACTATGTCACGTCTTCATCCGGTGCGCTGGCGCGGATTGTTCAGATTGATCCGATTCGCGTGGTTTTTTCGCTAACCGACCGCGAATATCTCAAACTTCGTCAGCAGGAACTCACCGGTACGGGCGGCATCCGGGTTGCGCAGGCTCGGCTACCGGACGGCACGGTTCTTCCAACCATTGGAAAAAAGGATTTTGACGACAATGCCATTGATCCGGCAACCGGAACGCTTGCGGTGCGTTATCTGTTCAACAATCCAGACGGCCTGCTGATCCCCGGCGGTTATGTCACCGCGCTGTTGCGGAATCAGGACGCGGAAAAGGGAATCAAAATTCCGCAGAAGGCGCAGCTGATTGATCAGCAGGGAACCTATGTGCTGGCGATAGACGAAAAGAACACTGTATCTGCAGTTCGGATCATAACCGGAACGCAAATTGGAACGGATGTTGTGGTTTGGTTGGGACTCAAAGAGGGG
>JBBQSL010000045.1:0-20733 GCA_038213895.1 Kiritimatiellales bacterium
ATTGAGGATCACTCCATAGCGCTCACCAACCGCTATCTTGCTGCCGGAGCGGTGCCTAACCAGCGGTTCAGTGGCCTGTATGCTCTGCTTTTAACGAGTCGGTTTTTCGATGAGTTTCGTCAGATTCAGAGCAGTATTAAATATCAGGCTGATACCGCGATGCTGGATTTTGTTTCAACAATGGTTCATCCCGACGGCGGCATGCTGGAGCAGTCCCTGAATTACAACGAAGGCGATGCGAACCGTATGGAAGAACTTCTGGGGATTTTTACAAATGATTCCCGCAGTTGGAGCGGACTTATGAAGTCGGATGTTGAACGGTTCTGGAAAATGGTTTGGTCTCTGCGCGGGCCAACTTTCAGTCCCCCACAGATCGGTAATGCAGGTTGCTATATTGCGCCGGAGGTGTGGACCAACGCGACAACGAAAAGTAAATGGATCCAATTGCAAACCAATACGTATCCGGCTGTCGGCCTGCTGGAACAGACGATCAACAAGGTCTATGGCGGCGCAGCAGCTTCTAATCTGGCATTCACCTCCATCGCCTTTCCGTATGCAGGTTACTACGTGCAACGCAGCGGCTGGAGCATAAACGATATGGCCATGTTTTTTATGGGCGGACGCCCGCAGCGCGGTCATTACATGTGCGATAAAAATGCCGTGCAACTCAGCGCGTTCGGACGAGACCTGTTAGTTGCCGCAGGGCCTCCGACCTATGGGAATAACTATACCGGCTTCGGTCCCTGTGTGGACACCTATCTCAGCGAACAGAGTTCGGCCAAGGTCAACACTATTCTGGTGGACGGCATGAGTCAGAATAAAACCAACAAACTTATCGTGCTGGCTCAGCAGGTTTATACCAACACGGTTGATGCCGTCTGGCACACCTCCGATCACTTTGATGTGGTCGAAGGATTGCTTGCGCAGGGCTACGGCAGTGAAACTAATGTATCCCATCAACGGCGGTGTGTATTCGTTAAAGAAGCTGGCCTGTGGGTTTTGATCGACAGCCTGTTCAGTTCGGATGTCGATAGTCACAGCTACCGGCAGGTCTGGAACTTCCAACCGTATAAAACGAACGACGGCACCAAGGTATATGGATTCAAAGAAAATGAAGTCGTTGTCGATCAGGCAAATAACTGCATTTATACGGCGGACAATGACACGACAAATACTCCGAATGTGCATCTCTATTCATTCGGAGAAAACGTCACTTATCAGAAATATTACGGCAGTACCAATCCGTGCTACGGCTGGTACGCCCGCGGTATTGGCGACGGCATTCCTGCAGTTAACGTTCACGCTGTATTCAGTGGCACGGGCGACCGCCAGCTGGTTACGTTGATCAAGCCGAACGAGGGATTATCCAGTGGAATCACAAGTCTGACGGATGTTAGCAGTGGGTTGACTAACGGGTTTGACTGCACCACAGCTTCCGGCTGTTCGCTTAAGGTTCGGAGCACCTCTGCATCGGGAGTCACCCTTTCCGCCGGAGGAGTCAGTGCACAGGCTCGTGCGCTTGTAGTGACCATTGTTACCGGCATGGTTCGCGGGGTTGTGATCGATGCGGAAACCTTCTCTTCTGGAACGTTGAATCTATTGTATCCCGCTGCGAAAAGTTTCGAATTTGATGTCATCGACAGCGACAATGCGATCGTGACGGAGATGACCGTGCCACAGGGTTTCCAATGAGTCTGAAGAAACTGATACCAAGTGCGTATGAGGTTCAGTTTTTTATCCCAAACGGGACAAGTGATCTTGAAGGGTGGTGATGATTAATCAACGCGCAGCCCCGCTACCGCCGCACGGGACCGGTTGTCGGCAGGATATAAAGCGGCGTGGCACGAAAGACCGCTTACCGCACGCACTCCAAAAGTGCGGCCATTAGTGTAAGTCTTGCGTATTAAACAGGTTGCATCAAATTATCGTAGGCGGCGGGTGCGGGTGAGCCAGCCTTTGCGGATAAATACGCCAAACATTCCAAAGCCGAGAAGCGCCATAATACCCAGTACAATGAAGTAGCCGTTGCGTGTGCGTAATTCGGGCATGTTGTTGAAGTTCATGCCATATACGCCAGCGATGAACGTGAGCGGGATAAAAATGGTGGAAATAATGGTCAGTACCTTCATGATTTCATTCATCCGGTTGCTGATGGTGGAGAGATAAAAGTCCATTAGGCTGGCATCAAGTTCGCGGCAGGTTTCAGCCAGATCGAGCAATCGGACGGTGTGGTCTTGGCAGTCACGCAGGTAAACCCGTGTGGCTGGTGTAATCAGTGGCGAAGGCGAATTTACCAATGTGCTGGCCATTTCGCGAACCGGCCAGAGAGTTCGCCGCAGGGTCATTAGATCGCGTTTAATCTCAAAGAGCAGGGCGATCGACGAAGTATCGGGGTGCTTTAGAATGATTTCTTCCATGTCGTCGAGCCGGGAGTCGTACGATTCTAATAGTGGAAAGTAGGCGTCAATGATGGCGTCAATCAGGCAATAGAGTAAATAGTCGGCATTCATGTTGCAGACCAGCCCGCCTTTTTTGCGGATGCGTTCGCGTACCGGGTCGAGGCAGTCGCCTTCGTTTTCCTGAAAGGTCAGTACAAAGTTTGTCCCGAGGAAGAAGCTGATCTGTTCGGAGAATAGTTTTTGATCCTGCAGGTAAAGCATGCGCATGGCGGTATAAAGCACGGAGTCGTAGTTATCCACTTTAGAGCGTTGCCGCAGACTCACCACGTCTTCGAGCGCCAGAGGATGTAGGTTGAAAAGCTGACCGAGATACTGGATAACCGATTCGTCGCCCAGCCCGTCAACATTGACCCACAGCACCTGATATTTCCCGATCATTTCATCCAGTTCACGTACGTCATTGATGCGTTTTTCGAGGAACTGATTCGGTCCGTAGGCGATAATTTGAATGACCGGTTTAGGCCACGATGGATCAATCAATAGGGTGCCGGGGGACATCCCGGGGGTGCGCTTAGGTTTTAGCAGGTGTCTTTTTCTTTTCATAAGAGCGTTCCGACTTTTATTCCGTCCGAGCCGATTGTAAAGTTAAATGCGATCCGTGCATAAAGAAAGTGCCTCGCGGGAGCCAATGCTTGGAAATAAGATTTACCATCCAATATTCTGGGGTTGCTGAACGTTTAACGGGGGTTCATTCTTTTCACAACGGGAGCGCTATATGAATCGTAAAGTGGTGGTATTTGGATCGCTGGTTTTCTGTGCCGGGATTTTCCCAGTTTCTGCAGAACTGAAACAGCGGGAGTGGACTATTGATAGCATGACTCGCCAGGCGCTGGTTTGGATCCCGGAATCTGCCGCGACTAATGCCGCGCCGCTGGTTTTTGCTTTTCACGGTCATGGCGGGGCGGCGGCGCAAGCTTCGCGAAGTTTTCGGATGCATGAATTTTGGCCGGAAGCGGTTGTTGTTTATATGCAGGGACTGCCGACGCCTGGTCAGTTGACGGATCCAGAAGGTAAGAAGAATGGCTGGAATTCAAAATATGGCGATTCGGACAACCGGGATTTGAAATTTTTCGACGCGGTACTCAGCAGTTTGCAAAAGGAATATAAAATTGATCCGAAACGGATTTATTCGACCGGGCACTCCAATGGCGGCTGGTTTACCTATTTGCTTTGGGCGGAACGCGGCGATCTTTTTGCGGCGATGGCACCCTCCGGTGCGCTTTCTCGCGACGGGCTTCCACATATGAAGCCAAAGCCGGTGCTACACGTAGCCGGAGAAACCGATCCCTTGGTGAAGTATGTTTGGCAGGATTGGATGATGCAGGCGGATCGCAAACTGAACGGCTGTGCGGAACTTGGTACACCATGGGCGTCTGCTGGCGATCTGACCGGTACAATTTATTCTTCTGCAACTGGCACACCGTTTATTTCATTGATTCATCCCGGCGGACATACCTATCCGCAGAAAGCTCCGGCATTGATCGTCCGCTTCTTTAAAGAAAATGCGCTGAAGTAAACATGCCGTTATTTTTCGCCTTGGATAAACCGGATCATCGTTTTTCCTATATCGGTGTTATCGTGAATGCCGCCGAGCGTTGAACTACCCGGTCCGTACGCAAACAGAGGAACCATTGAGGCGGTGTGTCCGCCTTGAATGAAGCCGGTTTTATCCACAGTTTTATTTTTAACAGAGCCTTCCAGCAGGGCGAAACCGCCGGTCTCGTGGTCGGCGGTAATGATCACCAGCGTTTCGCCGTTGTTCTCTGCAAAATTCAGTCCGATACCGACAGCGTCATCGAAATCCACCACTTCAGGAATCATATTGGTTGAATCATTTTTATGTGCGGCCCAGTCGATCTGCGATCCTTCCACCATTAGAAAGAATCCATCTTTGTCCTGCGAAAGGATCTCAATAGCTTTTTGCGTCAACTCTTTGAGCGATACTTCCCGTTCTGCGGCATAGGGCGGGTGAACCGGATAGAGCAGGGCGGCGGCCTTTTCCGGTGTTCCAAGATTGCGAAACTCTTCGGTGGTCAGGGCGACCGGCATTTTTTTCTGTAGTTCAGGCAGGCAGTTTTCAAAATGGCTTAATCCGCCGCCGAAAATGACATCCACGTCGCTGGCGGCGATCTGCTGTGCTATTTCGGAATCCATTTTTCGACCCGGTACATGCACAATGAATCCGGCGGGCGTGGCGTGTGTCAGTGCGCAGGTGACGGCGACTCCGGTGGATTTCCCTTTTCCTTCGGCGTATTCGATAACATTTTTCAACGGCATTTCGTTTGGCGTTAAGCCCAGCATTCCGTTGCGGGTTTTTACACCCGTGGCGAGTGCGGTGGCCGCCGCCGCCGAATCAGTCACCAGTGAACTGGTCGACCAAGTGGTGCAGAGGCCAGCCACTGGGCAGCGTTCCATCTCGAGTTTCCCTTTAACGACTTTGGCGGCGGTTACCTGCGCAACCCCCATACCGTCGCCGATGAAGAGAATGATGTTCTTCGGAACAGGATTTTCGGCAAAAGTGATGGATGTGGCGGATAGGCAGAGAACTAATAGTAGTTTTTTCATAAAGGGCCCCGTACCATTTTCTTAGCGTTCTTTGCGACCTTCTGTTAAAAGTATTCCCGATGAGCACTACTGACACCATAGCCGCAATTGCCACTCCACCCGGACAGGGCGGCGTTGGCATTATCCGTGTCAGTGGTTCCAAGGTATGGAAAATAGCCGACGAAATTTTTCAATCCTCGGAAAAACCATCAGCGGCGAAAGGTGGAACTTTTCTGCACGGGAAAGTGGTCGCCGCGGACGGAACCGAAATTGACGAAGCACTTTGCCTGATCTTTCGTGCGCCGAAAAGTTATACCGGCGATGATACGATTGAAATTCAAGGACACGGCGGTTTGGTGGTTCTTAAGAAAATTTTACGTCGCTGTCTCGGAGCTGGGGCTCGCATGGCCGAACCCGGCGAATTTACCAAACGCGCTTTTCTCAATGGCAAAATGGATCTCGTACAGGCGGAGGCTGTCGCTGATCTTATTCACGCGCAGAGCGATCGCGCCGCCAAGGCCGCCCTCGAACAGCTCGAAGGCGGGCTTAGTCGGCAGTTCACCGCACTTTATGACGGACTCATGGTAATCGCTGCCGACATCGAAACCACCCTTGATTTTGTCGAAGATGAGTTGCCGGAGGATGTTTTTCCAAACCTTGGAAAAAAACTGGATGAAAGTTTCCACTATTTGGAAACCCTGCTCGCCACTTGGGATGAAGGGCGGCTTCTGCGTGAAGGAGCGCGCGTCGTAATTATGGGTCGGCCCAACGCTGGGAAATCGACGCTCTTCAATGCGCTGCTTGGTCATGATCGAGCGATCGTCACGGCACTGCCCGGCACCACCCGCGATGTTTTGGAAGAAACCTTTATCCTCGACGGTATTCCGTTGCGCATTCTCGATACCGCTGGACTGCGTGAGACCGAGTGCCTGATTGAGCAAGAAGGCATTCGCCGCGCTCGGGCGCATTCCGTCACCGCCGATATTGCCGTTTATCTGATCGACAGCTCGCAGCCGGTTTCGGACGAAGATGCTGAATATTTAGCGAAACTTGATCCGGAGCGCACCGTTATTGTTTTAAATAAGGCTGATAAAAAAATAACCAATAACCAATATCTAATAACCAATATCAAAACGATCAAAACCTCTTTAATTGGCGGCATTGGAATTGATGAAGTCAAAGCGGCCATTGCCGCCAAACTTGAGCGGGGCGTTAATTTCAATTTCCCTGCCCATGCCGTTATTTCCGAACGGCATCACAACCTGCTCGAGCTGGCAAAAATTGAACTGGAGCAGGCTCGTGAACAAATTGCCGTAGGTGGGGAGCTTGGCGCCGCTCCGGCGGCTGAGCACCTACGCGCCGCGCTCGAGGCGTTGGGGCAGGTCACCGGTCGAGTTTATCATAATGAACTGCTCGACAACATTTTTTCCCGATTTTGCATCGGAAAATAGGGCATTTGACTTTACAATGAACCCTTTCCAAGTAAACTCTGCGGCACTGTGAACGACACGTTGATCATCATACCGACGTACAACGAGTGCGAAAATATTCGTGCTATTTCTGCCGCTGTCTTCATCAGTTCACCCGACGTGGACATTCTATTTGTCGATGACAACTCACCGGATGGAACTGGGATAATCGCCGACGAAATGTCTGTTGCCGATTCACGGGTGAAGGTGATGCATCGTGCCGAGAAAAACGGATTAGGCCGCGCATATATCGCGGGCTTCAAATGGGCGCTGGAGCGGCATTACGAATTTATTATGGAAATGGATGCCGACTTTTCACACAACCCAGCGGATGTTCCCAAGCTGCGGGTTGCCGCTAAAGAGGCCGGTCTGGCGCTCGGCTCACGTTATCTCAACGGCATTCGCGTCATCAATTGGCCATTGCGTCGGCTGTTTCTCAGTCGTGGCGCAGGACTTTATGTTAAGATGATCACGGGGATGCCGTTCACGGATCCGACTGGCGGCTTTAAATGTTTCCGCCGCTGTGTGCTTGAAACGATCCCGCTCGACCGCATTGAATCCAGCGGATACTCCTTTCAGGTCGAAATGACGCATACGGCGTGGCGTATTGGGTGTCGCGTTGTTGAGGTTCCGATTGTTTTTGAAGAACGCCGTTCTGGAGCCTCAAAAATGTCGAAGAACATTATTTTTGAAGCCCTCGGGATGGTCTGGAAACTCTACTTTCGCGCACTCTTTCGCCGTTCACCATCCTGTTCGGTTCAGACCGGTACCGGATGTTATAAATGCGGTCAGCCTTAATCCGATTTTTAAAAAGCTCCTCATGCTTGTCGGCCTGAGATCGCGTGCCCTCTGCCAGCAGAGATGCCCGCCCTACAAGTTTGATTTGTAGGACGCGGTTCCCGGAGGGGCCGCGTTTTCGGTGTGCGGAACTCCTGCGCGCCCTCTGCGTACAGAGAGGCACGCCCTACAAGTTATTGGATTTGTAGGACGCGGTTCCCGAAGGGGCCGCGTTTCCGCTGGTCGGAATTCCCGCGCGCCCTCTGCGTACAGAGAGGCTCGCCCTACAAGTTATTGGATTTGTAGGACGCGGTTCCCAGAGGGGCCGCGTTTTCGGTGTGCGGAGATCGCGCGCCCTCTGCATACAGAGAGGCACGCCCTACAAGTTAGATTTGTAGGACGCGGTTCCCGAAGGGGCCGCGTTTTCGGTGGTCGGAACTCATGCGCGTGCGCTACACGGCCTTTCCCGACTTATAAACTAATTTCTTATTCGTATTATTGCTCGTGTGTTTTGAAATAGGTCAGCATTTTTTCTCTTAGATCGTCGAGCACGTCCTTATATTCTGGATTATTTTGCTGACTGACCGTTTCGAGCGGGTCTTTTTCGTAGTCGTAGAGCTCCATCGTTTCAACGAGTGCTTCATTAAACTTCTGCGTACTGCGGAAGTCATTTTTCATCCACATAACCAAGCGGTAGCGCTCGGTGCGCAGGGCATATCCCATTCGTTTCCCTTCACGCGGATATTGGCTGATCGAATAGTCCTTAACTTTTACCGACGGATCTTTGAGGATTGGCACCAGACTATGGCCTTCCAGTTTTTTCGAAACTGTCAGATCGGCCAGTTCACAAAGTGTCGGATAGATATCAACAAACTCGGTCATGCTTTTTGTTTTTTGCGCCCCTTTATATCCGGGGGCTGCAATGATGAGCGGTGCGGTGGTGGCCTGTTCGAAGTTGCTGTGTTTGGCCCACATGCCGTGATCGCCGAGATGCCATCCGTGATCGCCCCAGAGGACGATAATTGTATTTTCAGCTAAGCCGAGCTCGTCGAGTTTGTCCAGTAGTCTGCCGACCTGCGAGTCAATGTATGAAACACAGGCGTAGTAGCCGTGAATTACCTTTTTCTGATCTTCTTTTTCCAGCGGTGTATTCCATTTGGAAGGAATATCCGAGTAGCTTTTCAGTTCGCCCCATTGGTGGTAAGCGAAGGACGGTGAGCTGGTAGCCTCCTTCTGAAACGGGGCTAAGACGATTTTTTCGCGATCATACAGATCCCAGTATTTCTTCGGTGCGACCAAGGGCAGGTGCGGCTTGTGGAACCCGACGGTCAGAAAAAACGGCTTGCTGTCTTTAGAAAATTTTTCAAGCAGTTCGATGTTGTAGGTGGTCATCGCGCCGTCTGCGTAGGCGTCATCGGGAATATCCAGACATTCGGTGGAAGGCATGGCACCTTTGTCCGCCATCCACTTGAATCGCACCTTCCAGTCTTTGATATTGGCTTTTTGAAGCTCCTGATAAACTTCCTGCTCTTTTTTACCTTGGTAGAAGCAGTTGTCGTGAGCTGGCACGGGGAAACCATCGGCATACTTGAGATCTTTATCATCACGGAAAGGCACAGTCCAGGAAAGAGGATCTTCATTTTTTGATCCGTGCATGACTTTTCCGCTACCGGCTGTTTCATAACCGTTTTCTTTAAAATACTGTTGCATAGTGACGGCTGAAGGACAAACGGTGTGCAGGTCAGTTTGCAGATCCCATACCTTGGTGGTGTCTGGGCGCAGGCCGGTGAACATGCTCATACGTGAAGGGGCGCAGATCGCCTGCTGACAGTAATTATTCAGCATCACGGTGCCGCGTGCGGCCAGTCGGTCAATGTTTGGCGTTTTGATCCCTTCGAACCCGTAGCATCCTAGCACCGGTTTCAGGTCATCCACCGTGAGCATCAGGATATTGGGGCGGTTGCCGGCCTGAGCGGTTAAAGCCGATCCGGTAACAGCGCCGGTCAAGGCGAGTAATTCGAGCATGTGTCTGTATTTCACGGGAAGATCCTTTCAGCAGGTTAAGTGTTTAATTCAACCGGAAAACCGAGGAAGAGGCAATCGAAGTTCGATGGAACATTATCCGGCTGGATTTGGTACGGGCAACTCATGGCGCAATAGAAAAGCCCGGCATCACTAAGTATGCCGGGCGTGTCGTGTGAAATGCGGATGATAAAAGCATCCGATTTATCTGGCGGCTCTACGGCGCATCGTTATTACAAGGATTCCTCCGATAAAAACAAGACCCAGAGTAGCTGGTTCGGGAATCGCTTCATATGAAATCTGAAGCTGGTCAATGTTGAAGCGGTCGCCGGTCGCGTGGTTTTCGAGAGTCGGACGGAAGCTGTCGATGTTCACCGTTTCTAAATTCAGTGTGCCGGTGTGGACCCCATAGCGCGAGGCCCACGTCGACCCGTCGCTGGTCGGTGTTCCGATCCAGCATGTGTATGTATTTGCTTCGAAATTGAGCGTCAATCCGTAGGTGAGGGGGGCTGTTGTCACAGCTGAATTAATCGCTATACCTGCAACTGTGGAACCGGTGAGGGTATGCAGCCGGGTGTTGGGGGTTGGTGTAGCAATGGTATCGAGCTTTAGTTTTGTAACGGTGGTGGCACCGCTGCGGAACTCAAAACCGAACGCTTGATTGTTGCTTTTACTGAAGTCAAAGTCTGCCAAGGTAATTGAAACCGTTATGTTTTTTGTGTTGTTAGTTGAGTAGCTCCCTCCCAAAGAGATGTTGGCGCCAGTGCCGTTGCCGCGGGTTACATTGAGCTGGTTGTTCCCATCTATATCTGGAGTCTCGGGGCTGGTGGTAAGAAAGGACAAACTGGCTCCATTTGACGATGTGGTGCTGCCGCCCGTGAAGTTCCATACATCAATAATAGCTGCTGATGCCAAACAGCAACAACATGCATACACTACGGTAATTACTAGTTTAGTTTTCATCTAATTTTCTCCTTTGTTAATGTAGCCTATTTAACAAAAGTAAAATTGAAGTATAGATCGTTTATATGGAACATTATCCACTGTTCGCAGAATGATTATGGTTCCATTTTATGACCTTTTTAATTGGGACGGGTTCAGTTATCTTCAACGGGTTAACAGTGCCGAAAAAAAAGGACGGGTCATGCTTTTTAAACGAGTAATAGTTTTATTGTGTGTCGCACTCTGCCGGATCTGCGTTGCCAGCCAACCGGTGCAGATTGATCCCGGTCAGCCAGCGATTCTTTATACCGGACGTTTTACGGACGATCACCGGTTTGGTTGGAGCGGGAGCCGGATTAAAACCGAACTTAAAGGATCGGCGATCAGTGCGGTACTGGAACTGGTGAGCTGGAACCGGCAGGGAATCACAGCCAGTTTGTTCCGGATGTCGTCGTTATCAATCTGGGTACCAATGATGCCAGCACACAGGGCGGCAAGCCGCCGCTCAATAAAGGCGATTATGTCGCGGCTTACACGGCATTCATTTCCAGAATCCGTTCTCTGGCTCCGCAGTCAAAAATTATCCTCAGCATCGGGCCGATGGCTTATGAGCCGATGAGTGACTGGTTGCCGGAGATTGCCGCGCAGTTTAATAACGTGACAGTTCTGCTTTACGCCCGGCCAGCTGGGGCGGAAGACCGTGGCGGGCACTGGCATCCTAGCGTCGTAAAGCACAAGGCGATGGCCGCCGAATTGGTTGAAAAAATTATAGCGATCACAGAGTGGAAATAAGGGGAAAATAGTATGCCGTTCAAAAAAGATTTCATTTGGGGTGCCGCATCCGCTTCTTATCAGATTGAGGGTGGTGCGTATGATGACGGGAAAAAAGCATCCATCTGGGATGCTTTCTGTGAAAAATCGGGCAACATAAAAGATGGTAGTTCCGGCGCGGTAGCCTGTGATCACTATCATCGTTACGCGGAAGATGTCGCGCTCATGCGGCAAATCGGACTGAAAGCCTACCGGTTTTCCTTATCGTGGCCGCGTATTATTCCCAACGGGTATGACGGTGTGGCCAACGAAAAAGGGTTAGATTTTTATGATCGGCTCATCGACGGTCTGCTGGAAAATGGCATTGAGCCGTACGTTACGCTTTATCACTGGGACATGCCGCAGGAAGTTCAGTTACGAGGAGGATGGCTCAATCCTGAACTCCCCCGCTGGTTTGAAACGTATGCACAAATCGTTGCGACCCGCTTCGGCGATCGGGTACGCAACTGGATCACCATCAACGAACCGCAATGCGCCATCAGTCTGGGGCTGGAAGTCGGTAAACACGCACCGGGTTTGAAACTGCCGTTTTCTGAAGTCTTGCAGGCCGCACATCATCTATTGCTGGCTCACGGGCTGGCGGTTGCCGCGCTACGTACCCGAGCAAAGCTTGCGCCATCGATCAGTTTCGCGCCGGTCGGCACGGTTTGTTATCCGATTGAAGAAACCGCAGAAAACATTCAGGCGGCGAGGGCGGCGACGTTTGAAGATTGGAACCGCGGTTGCTGGGCTCCGGCCTGGTTCAGCGATCCCGTTTACCTCGGACACTATCCGGCAGGGGCTCTGGAGAAATTCGGGAAAGATGCGCCTGCGTTCACCGATGAAGAGATGCGTATAATCTCCCAGCCACTGGATCTTTGTTCGCTTAACTTTTATCAGGGGATTCCGGTGAGCGCGGCGGAAGGCGGCTGGAAGACGGAGCAGCATCCCGCTGGATATGCCCATACGGCATTCGGCTGGCCGATCACGCCGCCGGCCTTTTACTGGCTGACGAAGTTTTACCACGAACGGTATCAGAAGCCGATTCTCATCACGGAGAACGGTCTTTCCTCCACCGACTGGGTTAATTGTGACGGACAAGTTCAGGATCCCGCGCGAATCGATTATCTGCGGCGGCATCTGAAGCAATTGGAGCGGGCGTCAGACGACGGAATTCCCGTCAAAGGCTATTTTCAATGGTCGCTGACGGATAATTTTGAATGGGCCGAAGGGTATCTGCAACGGTTCGGTTTGATTCACGTTGATTATCAGACCCAAAAACGGACGCTCAAACAATCGGCGTATTGGTACAAAGAAGTAATTAAAACAAATGGAGCAAACCTATGAAAAAAACAATCGGGTGTCTGTTAATCTCATTCTTTGCGTTCACCGCTTTCGGAGCTGACGGTAAGCCCGATCAGATTATGGTTTATAAAAACACCCCGGCCAAAAAGTTGGAGCTTCATATTTTCAATCCATCGGGGCATAAGGCGACGGATAAAACTCCGGCGATCGTCTTCTTCTACGGCGGCGGCTGGTTTGGTGGAGCCACCACGCAGTTTTACAAACAGAGTACTTATCTCGCCTCGCGCGGTATGGTTGCCATCTGTGCCGACTACCGCACAAAGAACAATGGGGGCGTTGATCCGCGCGGATGTGTCACCGATGCTAAATCTGCCATGCGCTGGGTGCGTTCGCACGCCGCAGAGCTTGGCATTGATCCAAATCACATCGCCGCAGGCGGTGGTTCGGCTGGCGGACACCTTGCTGCGGCTACAGCCTTCATAAAGAAATTTGACGAAGCGGGTGAAGATCTTTCTGTCAGCTGCCGTCCCGATGCATTGGTTCTCTTCAATCCCGTTGTCGACAACGGCGAAGGCGGTTACGGCTACGATCGGGTCGGCGCCTACTGGCAGGATTTTTCTCCGCGGCACAACATAGATGTCGACGCCCCGCCGACGATTTTCATGCTTGGAACTGCGGACAAACTGATCCCGGTTACTGTCGGTGAAGAGTACAAAAAGAAAATGGACGCTGTTGGCAAGCGTTGTGAACTGCGCCTCTACGACGGACAGCCGCATGGCTTCTTTAACGGTGCGAAATACAACGAAACCCTCACCGAAACCGATAAATTTCTCGAATCGCTCGGTTTTCTCAAAGGCAAGCCGACGCTGACCCGCTGACTAGAACATTTAAAGAATGAAGTGTCGTTCGACTCTCTTGTAGGACGACTCTCTTGTAGGACGCGCTTCCCGTATTCGGGGGCGTGTTTTTTCCTACCCGCGCGAGGGACACAAGCGCTCTGAATACAGAGACGCTCGTCCTACAAAAACAATCCTGCAATGCGTTAACCTTGTAGGACGCGCTTCCCGTATTCGGGGGCGTGTTTGTTTCTGCCCGTGGGAGGGACACAAGCGCTCTGAATACAGAGACGCTCGTCCTACAAAAACAAGCCTGCAATGCGTTAACCTTGTAGGACACGCTTCCCGTATTCGGGGGCGTGTTTGTTTCTGCCCGTGCGAGGGCACAAGCGCTCTGAATACAGAGACGCTCGTCCTACAAAGACAATCCTGCAATGCGTTAATCTTGTAGGACGCGCTTCCCGTATTCGGGGGCGTGTTTTTTCCGACCCGCGCGAGGGACACAAGCGCTCTGAATACAGAGACGCTCGTCCTACAAAGACAATCCTGCTATGCGTTAACCTTGTAGGACGCGCTTCCCGTATTCGGGGGCGTGTGTGTTCCTAACCGCGCGAGGGACACAAGCGCTCTGAATACAGAGACGCTCGTCCTACAAAGACAAGCCCGCTATGCGTTAATCTTGTAGGACACGCTTCCCGTATTCTGGGGCGAGATTTTTCCTACCCGCGCGAGGGACACAAGAACTCTGAATACAGAGACGCTCGTCCTACAAAAACAATCCCGCTATGCGTTAATCTTGTAGGACGCGCTTCCCGTATTCGGGGGCGTGTGTGTTCCTACCCGCGCGAGGGGCACAAGCGCTCTGAATACAGAGACGCTCGTCCTACAAAGACAAGTCCGCTATGCGTTAACCTTGTAGGACGCGCTTCCCGTATTCGGGGGCGTGTGTTCTCCACGGTTCGGAAGAGCAGGCAGGAGGCCCGCGGTACGGAGGACAGCTCAAATTTCATCATTCATCCAACAATCCATCATTCGACCATTCCATCATTCCATTCTCCTCCCAGTAGGGTTTCACCCCATAGAAAAGCGGCTCGATCTCGTAGTAGCTTTGATGCTACGAAAGAGAAGGACACGGAGATGGAGATGGAAATGAAACACAAAATAAAAATCAGGCCTCTTGCAAAAGATTTTCCTGTCGTTTGCGTGGGCGGTTCGGCTGGCGGCCTCGATGCCTATATCCGGTTGTTGCAGCATCTACCGGCCGATATGGGCGTTGCGGTGGTCATCGTTAATCACCTAAGAACCGCCATTACCAGACTCCATGAGATTCTCCCGAACTATACAAAGATGCCGGTTGAATTAATCACGGAAAAATTAGTGATTGAGCCCAACCATGTATTCATCATCCCTGAAAACCGCGATTTGCACGTTCTGGATGGAGAGTTCCGTCTAAAGCCCATATCAAAACCCCGGGGGTGGCCCGATGTGATTACGGTTTTTATGCGTTCCCTGACGGAGCACTGGGACGGCAAACTGATCGCGGTCATTGTCTCTGGCTATGATGGGGATGGAGCGGCCGCACTGTGCGGCATAAAAGAAGTGGGCGGCATTACCATCGCGCAGAAGCCCGACACCGCCAAACAGGCCGATATGCCTGAAAGCGCCATCGCCAGCGGGTGTATCGATTTTATTCTTTCACCCGAAGATATTGCCCATGAAATTATCCGAATCGCACAGAAGGTGGCTGTAGCGGCGTCTTGATCTGCTTGCGGCACCGTCGCACCCTGCGCCAGAAGCCATTCAGAATAATTATTCTGACAAAATTGCTGTTATGGCGACAAGCGGAGTTGCGCGTTGCTTATCTCCTTGAAACAGAGCGGTGCCGCCCGCTGGTTGTCCCCGCACTCCAAATTTTATCGTTCATCCAACAATCCAATATTCCACCCTTCCACCCTTCCATCATTCCCCTCTCCTTCGGGTAGGGTTATACCCCACTGCAAAACACTCATCCATCGTGTAGTGTGCTCCAAGGAATAAATAGAAAGGAGCGTTATTATGTTGTGGACTATTGCAGTAGTATTGACAGTTCTGTGGTTGCTGGGGCTCGTGAGCAGTTACACGATGGGCGGGTTTATTCATATCCTGCTGGTGATTGCCATCGTCATTGTCCTTCTTAGGATCATTCAAGGACGGCGCGTGTTATAGGGCATTTCAAAAAAGCGTAGCCCATACTGCGAGCCCTCCGGAATACCGGAGAGGCTCGCCCTACAAGTTTTCGTGTAGGACGTCCCTCTCGAAGAGGGGGCGTAATATGGATACAGGATTATTTAAACCGCTCTAGCGAAACGCCATTAAGATGTAGCGGGTCGGATCCGGTTTTTGATTGAGCGGATCACTCGGGAGGGACATATTCACTGCACCGCAGTGATAATGGGTTCCTGACAGGATTTTGCGGGCAGGAGTAAACAGGGATGACATAAATGAAATCTGTACCGAAAGCCGCCAAAAAAAAACCAGTCGCCGCTCCTAAAAAAACACGTCCCGCTCCAGCCAATGACTTGTTCCCCATCGTCGGCATCGGCGCCTCCGCCGGAGGCCTCGAAGCCTTAGAGCAGTTTGTCGGGCACGTTCCGGCAGGCAGCGGCATGGCCTTTGTCGTCGTCCAACATCTCGACCCGACTCACAAAGGAATTCTGACTGAATTGCTCCAGCGCACCACCGGCATGAAAGCTGTTCAGGTCAAAAACCGGATGAAGGTCGAACCGGATCATGTGTATGTGATCCCGTCCAACAAAGATCTATCCATCCTGCATGGCGTCCTGTATTTGCTTGAACCCGTCGCGCCCCGCGGACTGCGCCTGCCGATTGATTCTTTTCTCTGCGCACTGGCCGATGACCAGCGGGAACGGAGCGTCGGTGTCATTCTCTCCGGCATGGGTTCTGACGGCACGCTGGGCCTGCGTGCCATCAAAGAAAAAGCCGGATCCGTCTTCGTGCAAGATCCGGCCTCGGCCAAATTTGACAGTATGCCGCGCAGTGCCATTAACGCCGGGCTGGCTGATGTCGTGGCCCCGCCAGAGGAACTGGCGAACCGGATCATTACCTACCTTAAACACATTCCGCCTCTAATTGTACGATCCAAACTGGACATGGAGGACAAGGAACAGGGCGGTCTGGATAAAGTTATCCTTCTTTTGCGCACCCAGACGGGCCACGATTTTTCGCTCTACAAAAAGAGCACCATCTACCGCCGTATCGAGCGGCGCATGGGTCTGCACCAGTTGCCGAAAATTTCAGACTATGCGCGTTATCTGCGCGAGAATCCGCAGGAAGCCGAATTGCTGTTCAAGGAATTGCTCATCGGCGTCACGAGTTTCTTCCGCGACCCGACAGTCTGGGAGTATTTGAAAACCGAAGTTATTCCGGCCCTGCTGGCGGCCCACCCCGAGGGCGGAACCTTACGAGCCTGGGTGGCCGGTTGCTCGACCGGTGAGGAAGCCTATTCGCTGGCCATCGTTTTTCACGAGGTGCTGGAACAGATAAAGCCTGCCGCCAAATATTCCTTGCAGATCTTCGCCACCGATCTGGACAAAGAGGCCGTCAACAAGGCTCGGACTGGGTCTTATCCAGCCAACATCGCTGCGGACATCACCGATGCGCGCCTGCATCGCTTTTTTGCACAGGAAGAGCACGGCTACCGCGTTGTCAGTGAGATCCGCGAGATGGTGATTTTCGCCCCGCAGAATCTGGTCATGGATCCGCCCTTCACCAAGCTCGACCTGCTGACCTGCCGTAATTTGCTTATCTATTTGGAAGCCGATTTACAGAAAAAACTTTTGCCGCTGTTTCACTACAGCCTCAATCCGGACGGTATCCTGCTGCTGGGAAACTCGGAAACCATCGGCGCGGCCACCGACCTCTTTACTCCGCTGCCCGGCAAAATGCGGCTCTACCGCCGCCAGGAAATTTTGCGCAGCGGACTGGTTGAATTTCCCGCCACCTATATAAGTCGACCCAACAGTATTCGTGCCGATGACACACCATACGCCGCGTCGCCTGCGACGTTGCAGCCTGCTTTTAACCTGCAGACCCTGACCGATTCGCTACTGCTGCAGCGCTATTCCCCGGCGGCTCTACTGACCACCGATAAAGGTGACATCCTCTATATCAGCGGCAAGACGGGTAAGTATCTGGAACCGGCCACTGGCCGGGCCAATATGAACCTCTATGCAATGGTTCGCGAAGGACTCGCCGGTCCGTTGAACACCGCCTTCGCCAAGGCGGTTCGGCACAAAACCACCGTTACACTGAAGAATGTGGAGGTTGAAGCCGGCGGCACCGTGACAGCGGTCAACGTCACCATCCAGCCCCTGAGCGAACCAGCGGCCTTAAGATCAATGGTACTCATCGTGTTTGCTGACGTACCCGTGCCGAGCAGTGTTAAGGCGCCCAGCAAGTCCGAGCAGGCTGGCATCCACGCTAAACGGCTTACCACACTCGCGCAGGAACTGCAAACCACCCGGGAAGAAATGCAGACCTCGCAGGAGGAATTGAAATCCGCCAACGAGGAATTGCAGAGCACCAATGAGGAACTGCAAAGCACCAACGAGGAGTTGACCACCTCCAAGGAAGAGATGCAGTCGATGAATGAGGAAGTGCAAACCGTCAACCACGAGTTGCAGGCCAAGGTGGATGAACTGTCGCAGACCAGTGATGACATGAAAAATCTGTTCAACAGCAACGACATCGCCACCCTTTTTCTGGACGGCAATCTGAAAGTGCGGAGTTTTACCACGCAGACCACCAAGATCATCAAATTGATTGCTGGCGATGCCGGCAGACCGATCACCGACATTGCCAACTCGCTGGACTACGCCGCGATGGCCGAAGATGCACATGAGGTACTGCACACCCTGGTCTTCCAGGAAAAACAGGTTTCCACCCGCGACGGGCGCTGGTTCACGGTGCGCATCATGCCCTACCGCACGCAGAGCAACCATATTGACGGCGTGGTGATCACCTTTTTGGATATCAGCGTGGCCAAAGCGCTGGAAGCAACCCTGCGCGAGGCATTGGCGGTTTTACAAAACCGCTTCACCACCCAGACTAAAAAACTCGATACCGCCAAGACGCTGGAAGGCGTATTACAAAAGGCGCAGGCCGTTCTGGAAAAACGCTTTTCAATCCAGACGACGGAATTGCGCCAATCTAAAACTGATTTGCAGGCGGAGAAAGGCCGGAAAAGATGAACTCAAACCAGCCAATGGATGCCGCTGAACTACGCCGCCGAGCCGAAGAACAATTGAAGCAACGATTTCGCTCTAGAAAAGCGGAAAGGATTATGCAATGACTGGAAAACAAAATAGTTTAGCCGAAGTTACTGAACTGCGGCGGCGCGCCGAGACCCGGCTGAGAAAGCAGCAGTCGAAGTCTGGAAGCAAAAAGCCGGTCGGCGATGCTCAACGGCTCCTCCACGAATTGCAGGTTCACCAGATTGAACTTGAAATGCAGAATGCGGAACTTCAGGAAGCCAGAGATAAAACCGAAGAAATGCTGGAAAAATACGCCGATCTCTACGATTTCGCGCCGGTCGGCTATTTCTCGCTGGATGAAAAGAGTCTAATTCTAGAGGCTAACCTGACGGGCGCGGCCTTATTCGGCACCGAACGGGCTCGACTGATCAATCGGCACTTGTCGCGTTTTTTGGTTCCGGCGAGCCAGCCGGTCTTTCTGGCATTCCTCGAAGAGGTTTTTGCCCGACCCGGGAAACAGGTTTGCGAGGCGACCGTTCAAAAGGAAGACGGCACGACGTTTTGGGCGGACTTTCACGCCACATCCGCCGTCTCGCTCAGCAGTTCGCGCAAATGGTGCCGAGTGGCGGTCTCGGACATTACCGCTCTCAAGCGGGTAGATGAAGCCCAGCGCCGCATGGAAGCTCTGGCCGTCACAAACTATGAACTGCAGCAGGAAGTTTTCCAGCGGCGGGCCGCAGAAGAATCGCTCAGGAAAAGCGAGCAGCACCAGATTCGTCTACTGGAGCAGGCTCACCATATGCAGGAGCGGTTACGCCACCTGTCTCATCAAATGCTACGAGTGCTGGAAGAAGAACGGAAGAAAATCAGCCGCGAGCTGCACGATCAAATTGCCCAGACTCTGACGGGAATTAATTTCCACTTGTCGGCTTTGAAAACGGACGCCGCTGGTTGCTCCAAGGAGCTGACAAAAAAGATCGCCAGCACCCAACGGCTGGTTGAAAAGTCGGTAGATCTCGTGCACCGGTTTGCCCTCGAATTGCGCCCGCCAGTACTGGACGATCTGGGACTGATTCCGGCCCTCCATTCCTTTATGAAAGATTTTTCGAAAAGAGAGGGCATTCATACGCACCTTAATGCCTTCGCCGGGATAGAAAAATTAAGCATCGATCGGCGTACCGTACTTTATCGGGTTGCCCAGGAAGCGATCATCAACATCGGTCGGCATGCGCAAGCCAGTCAGGTGACCGTGAGTATCCGGAAACTTTCCGACACCGTTCGCATGGAGATTAAAGACAACGGCAAAGGTTTTGAAATGGAGCAAGTGCTGTTCGCCAAAAAGGACAAGCGACTTGGGATGCTCGGCATGCGGGAACGGGTGGAAATGGTCGGCGGCAGTTTCGCCGTCGAATCCGTTCCAGATGAAGGCACTACCATCCGCGTACAGATACCGTTAAAAAACGGTGCAAAATAAGATTCGGGTCAAACGATGAAGGATGAACTATGAAACCTATCACGGTGCTACTGGCGGAAGATCACATGATCGTCCGCGAAGGATTGCGGACTTTTTTGAAAACCGAAGCGGATATGGAAGTCGTCGGTGAGGCGCAGACTGGCCGCCAAGCCGTGGAGTTAGCCAAAAAACTTCATCCTGCCGTCATCGTGATGGATATCGCCATGCCGCTACTTAACGGACTGGAAGCGGCCCGGCAGATTCTTAAAGACGATCCATCCGTCCGGATCCTGATGCTCTCCGCGCATAGCGACGACGCCTACGTCGAACAGGTGATCGCGATGGGCGCGGCAGGCTATCTGATTAAACAGACCTCGCTCGAAGTTCTGTCAAAGGCGATCCGGGAAGTTAATAAAGGAAACCAGTTTTTCAGTGCCTCCATTGCCAAACGCCTCTATGACAAAAAATCAGCGGCACATAGCAGTAAACTCAAAAAGTGCGTCGCCCATTTGAGTACGCGCGAAATTGAGGTGCTCCAACTGATCGCTGAAGGCAAAGCCAACAAACAGGTGGCGGATGAATTGAACATCAGCATCAAGACCGTCGAGAAACACCGGCAGAATCTGATGGAGAAGCTGAATATTCACGATACCGCCAGCCTCACCCGCTACGCCATCTCCGCCGGCATCATTGAAAGCAGCGTTCAGGTTACGATTATCTAGAAGCTGTCGGCGTACAACGCTGGGCGCGGTCTTATACCCATTGCAGGTAGGGATGGCTCGCCGAGCCGTCCGCACACACGCACATCCAACTTCTTGTAGGACGCGACTCTTTTGGAACAAAAGGTCGTGTTGCGCACACACG
>JBBQSL010000046.1:0-20674 GCA_038213895.1 Kiritimatiellales bacterium
TCGCCAATGATGCCTTCATTCCGGACCTGTGTCGGCCCGACTAGGGCGGGGGTCAGCAATAGAGTGGAGTCATCATTGAATACCGCCGAGAGTCGATCTTCAGGCAGCTCGACCCGATAACTGGATACACGCGGGAACCGGATTTCGCAATCATCCCGATCCGGGCGCATTGCTTTGACGTGGATGGTTTCGCGCGGCGGCTGGGGCGGTGCAATGACGGGTTTGGCATTGAAGTCAAACGGGATGCCGAGCACATCGGCATATTCCACATTGAACAGCCCCTCTTCGTTGAGGTCGTAGGACTGGCGGCGCAGGGCGCGCCCAATGACCTGTTCGCAGAGCAGTTGTGTGCCGAATGCACGCACGCCGAGTACATGGGTGACGGTATTCGTATCCCAGCCTTCAGTGAGCATGGAGACCGATACCACGCAACGGATGGATTCGCCGAGCCGGTCTTTCCTGCCGACGGTGTTCATCACCTCACGCAGTAATTCCTGGTCCGTGATATTTTCCGCCTGCCGGACATCGCCGGTACGCTCTTTAATGTCCCGTTTAAACCGCTCGATTTCCGGGGCGGCCATTTTGCGGAAGTTATCGTCCAGTGCATCGCCGGATTCGAGTTGCGCGCTATCGATCAGCAGGGTGTTCGGGCGGGCCAGCGGATTACTGTGCTCATCATAGTTGCGGAATAGCTCCAGCCGTCCGTTTTCCAGTTCGGTCGAGCCATCTTCGTTAGTCCGTTCAAACCCGGAAATATAATCGTAAATCAGCTTGGAAATGGCGGTGTTCTGGCAGACAACAATAAAACAGGGTGGCACCGAAATGCCGCTTTTCTGCCAGAGCTCAAAGGTTTTCACGTAATGCCCGTAGAGAGCCTCAAGCGCCGTCTGTAATTTTGACGGAATGCTGAGCGGATCAAGGGTTCCTCCCGCTCCACGGCTTTTCTTCGGCATGTCCTTGCGGATGTTTTCCCACAGATTGCGGAAAACCGGGACTTCAGCACCGGGAATATTGTCGGCAACCGGAACGCGCGGCAGCTTAACAATGCCACACTCGATGGCGTCCATCAGAGAAAAGTCGCTCATCGTCCAAGGGAAAAGAGTTCCCTCGGCATAACCGGAGCCTTGTAGGAAAAACGGTGTGGCAGAAAGGTCCATCACGCAGGGGACACCCACTTTGCGTTTGACGGCTTCCAATCCGGAAATCCAAAGCCGCGCAGCTTCTTTGTTCTCATTGGCTTCTTTCTTTTCATCGCCTTTGAGTTCCGGCTCGTCTTCCTCGCCCGGCTTTTCGCGGTAGCAGTGATGGGCCTCATCGTTCAGCACCAGAATATTTTTTAAACCCATCAGATCGGGCATTACCCGCTGAATCATCTGGCCTTCGGTTTCCATCGTATTCAGCTCATCCCCGCCACGGCCTTTGAGTAGAGCCCGTCCGCCGGAAGAAAGCTCCAGCCGCTCGCGCAGCTTGAATGAGTGATAATTGGTGATGACGATTTTGGCCTTCTCCACGTCACCGATCAGGTCGCCGGGGATCAGCTCACGGCTCTTGAAATAACTGTCCGGATCGTTCGGCTGAAGAACCCGCAAACGGTCTTTGATCGTGATACCGGGTGTTACGATAAGAAAGCCGCGAGAAAACTTTTTGCTGTTCGGGCGGCGGACGGCATTGATCGTTTGCCAGGCGATAATCATTGCCATGACCGTGGTTTTCCCCGCACCCGTCGCCAACTTGAACGCAATCCGCATCAGTTCGGGATTGGCCTCCCCGTTGGCATTTTTAAGGTGTTCGAGAAAGCCTTCTCCCTTTTTGCCCATCTGCGGAGCGACTTCAGTCAGCCAGATCGCGGTTTCGACCGCTTCAATCTGACAAAAGAAAGGACGGATGCTACTGAAATTGTGATGTCGCCAGTACTGCAACAACCGGGCTGTCTCTGGAGTCACTTTCCAGTCAGCGACATTCGGCAGGGCGCGCCAGGCATCCACCTGACGCCGCAGATCATTAATGATCGGCATCGGATTATACCGCTGTTCCTGCGTCGAAAGACCGAGCCCTTCATCGAATACTAAATCCTGCTGGGCTTGTTTGCCCTTCTGCTTCTTTGACTTCGGAATCGGTGTGACAAACTCAGCACGGCGGCGTGATTCTGTAATCTGCTGAGTCGGTTGCCCGCTCGGGTCGAGCTCCCATTTACAGGATAAATTTATGGTTTGAAAGCCCAGCAGTCGAGATTCTATAAACTTCCCTTCCCTTAAAGGATAACAGACCAACTCCTATTTTCCCGCGCTGGCTCACAGATTGCTGCCACCTCACAATTCACACGTTTCGCTCCGTCCTAGGCTTGTCCAAACCGCTGAATTCCGTCTAAATGTGCGCTCACGACGAAAGGGTTGATTATGAAGGTGCTGGTAATAGGAAATGGCGGACGTGAACACGCACTCTGCTGGAAACTGAAGAACGATTCGAAAAAGCCAGACATTTTCTGCGCGCCGGGCAACGCCGGTACCACCCAACTCGGCACGAACCTCCCTCTTGCCGCCACCGATGTCGCTGGAATCCTCGCTTGGGCAAAAACTAACAACCCCGACCTGACCGTAATTGGCCCCGAAGCCCCGCTCTGCGCCGGACTCGCCGATACACTCGAAGCCGAAGGTTTCCGCGTGTTCGGTCCGCGCAAAGCCGCCGCCGAACTCGAAGGTAGTAAAAAATTCGCCAAAGAAATTATGGCCGCCGCCGGAGTTCCAACCGCGGCCTGCGCCATTTTCACCGATGCGGAAAAAGCCTGCGCCTATGTCCGCCAGCGCGGCGCACCGATTGTGATTAAAGCCGACGGCCTCGCCGCCGGTAAAGGCGTAACCGTCGCCGAAACGGTCGAACAGGCCGAAGCGGCCATCCAAGACGCGCTCGGCGGAGCGTTCGGCGATGCGGGCAGCCGCGTTGTCATCGAAGATTTTCTGGTCGGCGAGGAGGCCTCCATTCTCGCGCTGATCGACGGAGAGCACGTCGTCCTGCTCGCTTCGTCGCAGGATCACAAACGTATCTTCGACGGTGACCAAGGTCCGAATACCGGCGGTATGGGTGCTTACTCACCCGCACCGGTCGCCACGCAAGCCGTGCTAGATATCGTCCGCACGGAAGTCTATGGCCGCACGTTGGCCGAACTGAAAAAGCGCGGCATCACCTATAAAGGCGTGCTCTACGCCGGACTAATGATCGATAACGGCCAGCCGAGCGTGGTCGAATTCAACTGCCGCTTCGGCGATCCCGAAACGCAGGCAGTACTCGCCCGCTGGGACGGCGACATTATTCCGGCACTCGAAGCCTGTATCGACGGCACGCTGTCCGAAGATTTAATTTCATGGAAAAAAGAGCAGTCCGTCTGCGTCGTCATGGCAGCGGGCGGCTATCCCGGCGACTATCAAAAAGGCGACGAGATCTCCGGCCTCGACGCGGCGGCGGAACACGCCGTCGTCTTTCACGCGGGAACCGCGCTCAAAGACGGCAAGGTCATCACCGCAGGCGGCCGCGTACTCGGCGTCACCGGACTCGGCAACGATCTGCGCACCGCGGTGGACAACGCCTATGCCGCCGTGAAAAAGATCTCGTGGAACGGCGCTTTTTATCGCAAAGATATAGCCCACCGTGAACTGAAGAGGAGCTGATTCTGATTCCAACCGCCATAACTGAATTCAAAAGATGGCTCGCCAAACCGGAGGATGAACATCTTGAATTCAAAGCCGCACGCGATACGTTTCCGCGCGATAAACTGGTGCAATACATCATCGCGCTGGCGAATGAGCGCGGCGGACGTTTTATTCTAGGGGTCGAATATTCTTCCCATCAAATCGTCGGAACCATGGCATTTCAGGATCTCGCTGAAATCACGCACCAAACGTTGCAAAAAGTTTACCTTCGAATCGAAATCGAAGAGCTCTTCGTCGATGAGCGGCGGGTTCTGATTGTACATGTCCCCTCCCGCCCCATTGGGCGGGCATTGAACTATAACGGCCAATACTTGATGCGATCCGGCGAAAGCCTTGTTCCCATGACCCCCGAACAGCTCCAGCGTATTTTTGATGAAGCCGCGCCGGATTATTCGGCAGAAACCTGCCGTACTGCGGTCTTCAGCGACTTAAACCCGGCCTCGATCGAAGAATTCCGCTCCCGCTGGATTCAACACTCTAAAAACGCTCGGCTCACAAAACTAACTCCTGAACAATTATTGGAAGATGCTGGGTTAATCATTGGCGGGGGAATCACCCACGCCGCGCTGGTTTTGTTTGGAACAAAAAAAGCCCTTCAAATTCACTTGGCTCAAACTGAAATTATTTTTGAGTACAAATCGTCAGAACGGGCCGGACCGGCCCAGCAACGTGTAAATATCCGAGAAGGGTTCTTCTCTTGCTACGACCGCCTATGGGAGCTGATCAATCTGCGAAACGATAACCAGCACTATGCTGAAGGGCTTTTTGTTTACGATATTCCCACGTTTGATGAACATACGATTCGAGAAGCGTTGCTGAATGCAGTTTCTCACCGCGACTACCGACTGGGCGGTTCAATTTTCATCCGTCAGTTCCCTCAAAAAATCGAAATCGTCAGTCCTGGGGGTCTGCCGGAGGGAATCACACTTGCGAACATCATCGACCGGCAAAACCCGCGCAATCGTCCCATTGCGGAGGCACTCGAAAAATGCAATCTCGTCGAGCAATCCGGTCAAGGGATGAATCTAATCTACGAACGTCTCATCGAGCAGAGCAAGCCCCTCCCCGATTTTTCAAACACCGACGACTATCAAGTTTCCATCACGATTTCCGGACAAGTCAAAGATCCGCTCTTCGTCCAGTTTCTGGAAAAAGTGGCTGCCGAAAAGCCTGATTTCCATCTAGGAACTCACGATTTGATTCTTCTGGATCAGATTCACTCCAGCCAGCCGATTGGCTCCGAATACAAATCCCGCCTAAAAGAGTTAGTGAAAATGGGTGTTGTTGAATGCACCGGCCACGGGCGAGGAACCCGCTATCTCTTATGCCGCTCATTCTTTGAAATGGCGGGTAAAAGTGGTATCCATACGCGGAGACAAGGGTTGTCGCGGGCCGCAAATAAGGAACTTTTACTCCAACACATCCAACAGTCAAACGGTGCAGCCATGGAAGAATTCCGGCAGGTTCTTCCAGATCTTTCGTACGATCAAATTAAGGGACTCATTAGGAATTTAAAAGATGAGGGGAAAATCCACAAAAAAGGGAGAACAAATATATCACGTTGGCTATCAACGCATTAAGCCATGTTCGTGTAAAGCGTTTTTCTTTCGTGTTATCTAACCGTTAGATGATCAAAACTAATTGACAGACAACAACTTACAATTACCAGATCTTTGGGTTTTAATAAATCGAAAAGGAGCTAAATATGGCTAAGCCTCAAGTCGCAATCGTAATGGGAAGTTCCAGTGATTGGAAAACGGTCGAGTGCTGTTTCCAAACCTTGGAAGAATTCGGAATTAAAGCCGAAGTCAAAGTCATGTCGGCCCACCGCACCCCGCACGAAGCGTGCGAGTTCGCTGAAAACGCCGCCAAAAATGGATTTAAAGTTATCATCGGCGCGGCAGGCGGCGCGGCGCACCTCGCGGGCGTTCTCGCCGGACACACGATTCTTCCGGTGATTGGAATTCCAATGCCTGGCTGGGCGCTCGACGGACTGGATTCGCTCCTTTCGACCGTGCAAATGCCAAAGGGCGTTCCGGTCGCCACCGTCGCCATCGGTAAAGCGGGTGCCATTAACGCGGCGATCCTCGCCGTGCAGATGCTGGCACTTTCCGATGAAGCCTTAACCGCCAAACTGGTGCAGTTCAAAAAGGACATGCACGATGAAGTGCTCAAATCGAACGATGATCTGCAAAAGCAGATCCAAAAGTAAAAAAGGATTTGGTTCTCCGCAAACGAAGGAAAAACCGAATTGACTCCTCACCGGAAAGCCAGTACAAATAAAACCAATCGGTTAGAAACCATTTGGTTTTATTTTGGAGGTAATCATGATTCCATTCCGAACCGGCGTACAAGTGACCGGAAATGATTTTTGCCCCAGAAAGAATGAACTCGGACATCTCCGCGAATGCATGGAGTCATCGGGCCGGGTTTATGTTGTCGGGGAGAGGAGGATTGGAAAAACATCGCTAATCGCGGAAGCGGCCCGATCCCTCAAAAAGAAATGTCCAATTTTTGTTGATTTAATGGCGGTCAAAGATCTTGAGGATATCACCCATCGCTTGGGACTGGCCTTGGTTTGTTCGGAAAAGCGACAAAGCCGACTTCTCGCTCTGGTAAAAACCCTTTCCGCTTTACGGCCTTCCATCTCAGTGGGCAGTAACACAGGGTCGCTTTCTGTTGCGTTTGCACCAGGAACAGGAACTCGATTGGAAACTCTAGACGAATTGTTCGCTGTCATCGAAGAACGAAAGAATCTCGTCGTCGTCTTCGATGAATTCCAGGATATTCTGGACTTGAGCGATTCCCACCGGATTATTGCCAAACTTCGCGGACTCATTCAGCAACAAACAAACTCGTCATTTGTATTTAGTGGAAGCATCCGCAGCCGGATGGAAGACATCTTCACCAACGAACAATCTCCCTTTTTCAACGCGGCGGTTCGCCTGCCAGTGGGGCCGCTCGACAGAACTCTTTTTAAAAAATTTCTAAAAACAAGGTTTCTGGAAGGCAACCGTAAAATCTCTGACGCCCTCCTTGATTCGATTATTGAGGCGTGTCACGACAATCCGGGGCATGTACAACGTTTCTGCATCAGCCTCTGGCAGGCAACATCCAGAGAGCAAACTATTGCAGAAAAAGATATTGCCGCCGCATGGGGCGTTCTGTTCTCCATGCAAAAAGATGCCTACGAAATGATTCTGACCACCTTGAGCACTCAGCAAACAAAGGTTCTACGGGCACTGGCACATACCGGTGGAGCCTCGACGCTGTCCTCTACATTTATCACATCGACAGGTATCACGCTGGTACCTTCGGTACGAAAGGCCATGACAAAAATGGTGGATCGGCGACTGATCCAAAAAGTAAACACCACCTACTGCTTTTGCGATCCATTCCTCGCCGTTTGGTTGCGCAGTCTGCCCATGTAGAAATCTTCCATTTATGAACAAACTTGTTCAAATAAATCCTGAGAAGCCCGAGCCGGAAATCATCCGCCGAGCCTGCGCGCTTTTGGAAGCGGGCGAACTGGTGGTCGTACCGACGGAGACGGTTTACGGCATCGCCTGCGCGCCCGAGCATCTGGAAAAACTCTACGCCGCCAAAGAGCGCGACCGCGGCAAACCGGTTGCAAGACTCGCAGCAAGTCTCGCACAGGTCGAGACACTCGGCGCAACGTTCGGACCGCACGGTCGCTCGCTCGCAAAAAAATATTGGCCCGGCCCACTGACGCTAGTGCTGGATACGCCGGACGGCCCGACCGGGTTTCGCGTTCCGGCGCACGAAGTACCGCTCGCCCTCGCCCGCGCCTTCGGACGTCCGATCGCACTGACCAGCGCCAACAAAAGCGGCGGCACAGAGGCCCTTTCCGCCCAAGAAGCGTTCCAAACCTTAGAAACGGCAGTGACTCTGTTTCTAGATGCCAGTGAATGCATCGGAAAAAAACCAAGCACAGTTGTCCAATGTTTTGAAAATGGAATCAAGATTCTGCGCGAAGGCGCGGTTTCTAGAGAAGAAATAGAACGGGTGATCACATGAAAAAACTAATTTTTGTCTGTACCGGTAATACCTGCCGAAGCCCGATGGCGGAAGGGCTGCTGAAAAAGCTACTCGGGCCGGACTGCGGATGGGAAATTTCGTCGGCGGGCGTCTGTGCCACCAACGGGTCCCCAATTAGTTCCGGCGCCGTAGAGGCGCTCCGCGAAAAGGGAATTGATCTCTCCCGCCATCGTTCACGCCACTTGAGTCCAAAGCTAATAGAAGATGCCGATTTGCTAGTGACTATGACCAGCGGACACCGCGAGGCGATTCTGACCCTCGCACCGGAAAGCACGGCTAAAGTTTTCTTGCTAAAATCGTTCGGAATTGCACAATGCGCGACTGATATTTACGACCCGGTCGGGGAGGCCTTAGATGTGTATCGTCGCGTGCGCGACGAAATTGATGCGGCTCTACCTGACCTGATTCTTTATATGCTGGAAAAAAGGAAAAACCCATGAAATTTGTTATTGGTGCAGATCACGGCGGAGTCGAACTGAAGGCGAAAATTGTAACCCTTCTGAAGGCAAAAGGTTTGACCGTTGAAGATGTCGGAACAAACACGACCGAAGCGGTTGATTATCCTGATTATGCCGCCGTGGTGGCTCGGCAGATTTCGCAAGGCGAAGCCGATCAGGGTATTCTAATCTGCAATACCGGTATCGGCATGAGCATCACGGCCAATAAATTCCCGCGCGTCCGTGCCGCCGTCTGCTGCACCCCTGAAATGGCCAAGCTGACCCGCATCCATAACGCATCCAATGTTCTCTGTCTCGGCGCAAACAATGTATCGGATGATGTTTCCGTGCAAATCCTCGAAGCTTGGCTGGCCAATAAACCGGAAGCGGGCGGACGCCACGAGCGGCGCGTTAATAAAATCAAGGCCTTCGGCAAGGGCACCAGCGACGCCCTCGCGCTCTATGAGGACGACTCGGAAATATATAAAATTATCCGCGATGAAAATGTCCGGCAAAAAAATAATATCGAGCTGATCGCCTCCGAAAATATCGTCAGTCAGGCCGTCCGCGAAGCGCAAGGCTCGCGCCTGACCAATAAATATGCCGAAGGCTATCCGGGCAAACGCTGGTACAACGGCTGCGAATGCGTGGACGAAGCCGAACGGCTCGCCATCGACCGCGCCAAACAGCTTTTTGGAGCCGAACACGTCAATGTTCAGCCGCACTGCGGCAGTAGCACCAACATGGCCGTCTATTTCTCCGTACTGGAACCAGGCGATACCATTCTGGCGATGAGCCTCGCCGAGGGCGGACACCTGACCCACGGTCATCCGATGAATTTTTCAGGCCGCTTCTTTAAAGTCATTCCGTACGGTGTTCGCAAAGATACCGAACAAATTGACTACGACGAAGTCGAGCGTCTCGCTAAAGAACACAAACCGCGCATGCTCGTCGCTGGGGCCAGCGCCTACTCACGTCTTATCGACTTCAAACGGCTACGAAAAATCGCTGACTCCGTCGGCGCTTATTTAACGGTCGATATGGCGCACATCGCCGGACTTGTCGCGGCAGGCTGCCACCCGAGCCCAGTGCCAGAAGCCGACTTCGTAACCACCACGACGCACAAGACCCTGCGCGGCCCGCGCGGCGGAATGATTCTCTGCAAAGAAAAATTTGCCGCAGAAATTGATAAACAGGTGTTCCCCGGCATTCAAGGCGGCCCGCTCATGCACGTCATCGCCGCCAAAGCCGTCGCCTTTGGTGAAGCACTGACCCCGGAATTCAAAGCCTACCAGCAACAGGTTGTAAAAAATGCCAAAGCCCTAGCCGAAGCCCTACAAAACAACGGTTTTCGCATTGTCTCCGGCGGCACCGACAATCACTTACTGCTCGTTGATGTCGGCACCAGCGGCTTCACCGGCAAAGAGGTTGCCAACGCACTGGACAAAGCTTCGATCACCGCTAACAAAAACGGTATACCGCACGACCAAAAGAGCCCGTTCGTCACCTCCGGTGTACGCCTTGGAACTCCGGCGGTTACTACGCGCGGCATGAAAGAAGCGGACATGGTACAGATCGCAAACTTCTTTAAAGCCGTCACAGAAAATATGGCGAACGAAAAGAAACTGGCGGCAATCCGCGCCGAAGTTGTAGCCTTCTCGAACCGCTTTGATCTGCCGTAGTGATAAACCTAAAAGGGGAAATGAAGTAATCGCATCATTGGTGTAAGTGCTGTATTTTCAATGGCATGCAAGCTAATGAACTGGCAATATGTTCTAACCCTACGCGCGGTGAAAGACGTTGTCCCGTTCCATGCTGGCGATCGATTCACCGAGCCGCACATGGATCGGGATGGATTCCCCGTCAGTCCTCGCATTTAAGCATCCGTTTTCCAATCATTGGAACCGCACTCGGAGATCCCGCCCTCTCTGTTGCGGCTTCTCCGCAGGGTGTCCACCGCAGTAAGGGAAAACGCCAGCCAAGCCAGCCCGGCCGCGCAGGCTGCCAGCACATCGCTCAAGTAATGGGCCCCAAAATACACGCGGCTGAATCCGATCAATAGAATCATGACGAACGCCGCAAGGATGCTCTGCACCCGCCGGTGCCAGACCGTGGATGACCGACCATAAAGTAAGCCAGCAGTTGATACCAGGCTTTTTTCAACCACAGGATTCCTGCGCTGACTGCGGTAACGCAGGTCATTTAGAGAAGCGAGGCGAAGTGGGTGGTGATTTGCATCACAGCCGTCATTCCGGGCGTCCGGTGTTCGTGGAACCATTCCGAAACATTTCGATCAATGACCGTCAGCGGGTCGCCGGTGACAACATCCTCCGCGATGACGCCGAACAGCCAAGCTGCGCCGATGAGGAGCAGAACTCCCACGGTCAGATGAAGCCCCAGATAGCCACGCGGCGAAAGACGGACGCGAAGGAATTCCAGCGGACGAGCAAAACACTGACGCAGGAAGGCCACGAAAGGCTACTCCATTACAGCGCGCCAGCGTCGCTTAGCATCGTCCTCGTGCCGCCCCAGCCAGCTCCAGAGCCAAACCAGCGCGATAACGAGCGGCACGATCAGAAAAACGACGAGATAGCCCCAAAGACCGTGGCGACTTATAAAAATGGTCAGGTTATCAAGCATTTATTTTGAGGATTCTTTTTCGGCATTTTTACGTCGCATTCAACCACTTCCGCGCCTCGGCTACGTCGGGGTGTTCGAAATAGCGGATGGTGGCTTTGGTGAAGGGTTTGCAGAACACGGACATGCCCTTCTGCCACTTCGTTTCGCCGACCATGCGATCCGTTCGATGTCTTTGAAGTGGTGGATGCCGAACTTGGTGTCCTCCCACGCGACGGCGACTTCCCAGCCGTGGAAAGCGGCCATGTCGAAGAGCACGTTCAATTTTCCGTGTTCGCTGACAAGCCGCTCGAATTCGGGTACGAAGTGCGCGTAGTCTTCTTTCACCAGCTTTCCGCTGACGTGTACGGCAAACAACTTGCCGCCATTTTCTTCTATGAGTTGAATCGGCATAATAGTTTTCGAGTCTGCATTCATTTTGTGTTGCTCCACTTCCAGTTTCGTATTTCCGGCATATCCTGACCGTGCTCGTTGATATACTGTTTATGTTCCACCAGCTTATTCTCCATCAGCTCTTTCAATTTCGCACCTTTGTTTCCAAGGCTTGGAACCCGATGAATGACATCCATCACCAGATGAAAGCGATCCAGATCGTTGAGCACGGTCATGTCGAAGTAGGTTGTGATGGTACCTTCTTCCTTATAGCCGCGAACGTGGAGATTGCGGTGGTTGGTACGGCGATAAGTCAGCCGGTGCACCAGCCACGGATAGCCGTGGAACGCGAAGACGATCGGTTTGTCTGTGGTAAATAACGCATCGAAATCCGAGTCGCTTAATCCATGCGGATGCTCGGATTGCGGTTGCAGTTTCATCAGATCAACGACATTGACCACGCGGACTTTCAGGTCGGGCAGATGTTTCCGAAGGATGGAAACAGCAGCGAGTGCTTCCAGTGTGGGAACGTCCCCGCAACAGGCCATCACCACGTCGGGTTCTGTATCTTGATCGCAACCGGCCCATTCCCAGATACCGATGCCTTTGGTGCAGTGTCCAACGGCCTCATCCATGGACAGCCATTGCGGCGCCTGATATTTTCCGGCAATCACGACGTTGACATAATGTCGACTTCTCAGGCAATGGTCCCAAACCGACAGCAGGCAGTTGGCGTCCGGCGGCAGATAGACGCGTACGACCGAAGCTTTCTTATTCACGACATGATCGATAAAGCCGGGGTCTTGATGGGTAAAGCCGTTATGGGCCTGCTGCCAGACGTGCGAGGCGAGCAGATAATTCAGCGAGGCGATTTTCCGTCGCCACGGCAATTCGGCACTAACCTTCAGCCACTTGGCGTGCTGATTGAACATGGAGTCGATGATGTGAATGAACGCTTCGTAGCAGTTGAAGAGTCCGTGCCTTCCGGTGAGCAGGTAGCCTTCGAGCCAGCCTTCGCATTGATGTTCGCTCAGCATTTCCATCACGCGGCCGTCCGTTGCCAGAAACTCGTCATTTTCCTTTGTGCGAGCATCCCACTGCCGGTTGGTGACTTCAAATACGGCATTCAGCCTGTTGGAGAGTGTTTCGTCGGGGCCAAAGATGCGGAAGTTGCGCTGCTCCTTATTGAGTGTAACCACTTCGCGCAGGAACTCACCTAGTTCATGCGTATCGGCGGCCTGCACGGAGCCCGGCGACGGCACATCGACCGCATAGTCACGGAAGTCCGGCAGTTCCAGATCGTGCAACAGCAGTCCGCCGTTGGCGTGCGGATTCGCGCCCATCCGGCGTTCGCCTTGCGGCGCGAGTTCGGCCAGTTCCGGGATAAGGCATCCGTTTTTGTCGAAGAGCTCTTCGGGCTTATAACTCTTCATCCAGTTTTCAAGCAGCTGGAGATGACCGGGATGATCCGAATCGACCAGAATTGGAATCTGGTGCGCCCGAAAGGTGTCTTCATTGGGTACGCCATCGACTTCTTTCGGCCCAGTCCAGCCTTTAGGCGAGCGGAGGACAATCATCGGCCAGCGCGGCCGATCGGGGGCGTTGTTTGTTCGTGCGTTGCTTTGAATTTGCCGGATTTTTGTAATCGCCCTTTCTAAAACTTCAGCCATGAGCTGGTGCATGGTTTCCGGATCATCGCCTTCCACAAAATAAGGGGTCCAGCCGTAGCCGCGAAGCAGCTGATCCAGTTCTTCCGGTTCGATGCGCGCGAGCACCGCTGGGTTGGCAATCTTGTAGCCGTTGAGATGCAGAATCGGTAGCACAGCACCGTCGGTGATTGGATTGAGAAATTTATTAGAGTGCCAGGCCGTTGCCAGCGGACCGGTTTCGGCTTCGCCGTCGCCGACGACACAGGCGACAACTAAATCAGGATTATCGAACACGGCACCGAAAGCATGGCTGAGCGAATAGCCCAGTTCTCCGCCTTCATGAATCGATCCCGGGCATTCCGGCGAGACGTGACTGGGAATTCCGCCGGGGAATGAAAATTGTTTAAACAGTTTTTTCAGTCCGTCCTCGTCCTGCGAGATCTTCGGGTAGATTTCGCTGTAGGTGCCTTCCAGATAGGTGCTGCCAACCAGCGCCGGGCCTCCGTGTCCGGGGCCGGAAATATAAATCATATCCAGATCATACTTTTTAATGACGCGGTTCAGATGCACGTAAATAAAATTCTGACCCGGCGTGGTGCCCCAATGGCCGAGCAGCATCGATTTTACATGCTCTTTCTTCAGCGGTTCACGAAGCAGCGGATTATCGCGGAGGTAGAGCTGTCCAACGGATAGATAATTTGCGGCGCGCCAGTAGGCATCCATTTTGTTGAGCAGTTCCGGCGTGAGTGTTTTTGTTTTCATAGTATTTCCCTTCGTTGATTGGATCATCGCTGCCACAGGATCTGCTGGTCTTCCAACGGGATCGCGACCCCTTCGCAATACGGTATCACGCGGGCCGTGTAGTCCGTTGGCTGGCGGGTTGAAGATACGACGGCGTGGTATTTGGTGTCGGCCGAGGCGGTGTCGGGTTGAAGAATGCGCTTCATCTCCTGCCTCACCGGGCTTGTGCCGTTGATGCCATCGGCGTACAGCTCCACTCGCACATCATTGGGATCGAGGCCATCGAGGTGGATTTCGATTTCGAATGCATGCTGCTCGCCATGCGTCTTAACCTTTATTTCGCCGAAACGCAGCGCCGCCCATTTCTGTTCCAGTCGGCGACGCCAATCGATCAATTGCGAGGCGATTGCTCCATTGTCGGCGGTGCGCGCTCGGTAGGCTTTGGCCGCCGGGAGGTAGTGTTGTTCGGTGTATTCGCATACCGCACGGTTGGCGGAAAATCGCGGGGTCAACCGCGCCATGCTTTCGCGCATCCGTGCGACCCAGGCTCTGGGGATACCTTCGCCGTTCCGTTCGTAGAACTCGGGAACCACTTCCTGTTCGAGCAGATCGTAGAGAGCGTTGGCTTCCACGGCGTCCCACTCAGGATCGTCGCCGTGCTCCAGACCGTCGCCCAGCATCCAGCCGACTTCGGGTGTGTAAGCTTCCGCCCACCAGCCATCCAGTACCGATAGATTGATGCCTCCGTTGACAAGCACCTTCATGCCGCTTGTGCCGCACGCCTCCCAGGGGCGCCGGGGCGTGTTGATCCAGACGTCCACGCCCTGCACCAGACGTTCGGTCAGGTGCATGTCGTAGTCCGCGAGGAAGATCACGCGAAAACGCGCCTCCGTCCGCCGGATGAAATGCGTCCATTCCTTGATGAGGGCTTGTCCGGCCTGATCTGCCGGATGGGCCTTGCCCGCCAGGATCAGCTGCACGGGACGCTGTGGATGGTTCAGTATCCGCAGCAGCCGTTCCGGATCGTGCAGTAGCAGGTTCGGCCGCTTGTAGGTTGCAAAACGGCGCGCAAAACCAAGCGTCAGCACGTTGGGATCGAGCAACGTCTTCGCGGCATCGATCTCCTGAGACGACGATCCCGAGGCGGTCAGCTGGCGCGACAATCGCTCGCGGGCATACTCGACCAGCGCTTGGCTGGCGGACGTGCGGAGGGTCCAGAGGCGGGCATCGGATACGCGGTCGATCTCCTGCTCCAAAGTTTCCACGGTTCCATGCCAGCGATCTTTGCCGCACGCTTGCGTCCAGAGATCGTCGGCCGCGGCCGAGTCCCAGGTCGGCATGTGAACCCCGTTGGTCACCTGACCGATAGGCACTTCGTCCACCGGCCAGTTCGGGAAGAGCGGGGCAAACAGCTGGCGACTCACCTTTCCGTGCAATTGGCTGACGCCATTCGCCGCGCCGCAACCGCGCAGGGCCAGATACGCCATGTTGAAACGCTCGGTTGCGTCGGCTGGATTCCGGCGACCCAGCGCCAGCAAATCGCGGAAATTGATGTCGAGCTTTTCCTTGGCGTAGCCCCCGAGGTATTGCTCGACGAGTGCAGGCTCATATCGATCAAATCCGGCGGCAACGGCCGTATGGGTAGTAAAGAGATTGCCCGCCCGCGTCGCGGCCAGCGCCACGTCAAACGGCTGCGCATTCTCCTGCATGAAACTGCGGGCACGCTCCAGCACCGCGAAGGCCGCATGACCTTCGTTCAAATGACAGACTTCCGGTTTGATGTCGAGCGCTTCGAGCAGCCGCCATCCGCCAATCCCCAACAATATTTCCTGCTTGAGCCTCAACTCCGGTCCACCGCCATACAACTCGCTGGTAATGCCGCGATGCGCCGGATAGTTCGCCGCATCATTGCTGTCCAGCAGATAAAGTTTCACCCGGCCCACTTGAACCTGCCATGCGCGCAGCCATACCGAATAACCGGGCAGGGCGATTTCCAGCCGCAACCATTCGCCGGTGGGTTGGCGCAACGGGGTGATCGGCAACTGGCCGGGGTCGTTATAGGGATAGAGCGCCTGTTGCGCGCCGTCCCGGTCAATCACCTGACGAAAATAGCCTTGCTGGTAGAGCAGTCCCACGCCGACCACCGGCACACCCAGATCGCTGGCCGCTTTGAGTTGATCGCCAGCCACGTTGCCCAGCCCGCCGGAATAGATGGGCAGCGCTTCGCTCAACATGAACTCCATGCTGAAATAGGCGATGCATGACTGCGCGGAATCCGGATAGGTTTGCTGGAACCATGCGGGTTCTGCCGCCTTGCGTTTCTTGAGATCCAGCAGCTCGTCCACTTCCTTGCGAAAAGCGGTTTCCCCCAGGAGTGATTTAAGCCGCTCCGGCGAAACCGTCTGCAAGACGACCCACGGGTTTTGCGTCAGTTCCCACAATTCGGGATCCAGTTCCCGCCAGACCTTGTCCCCGTAATGGTTCCATGACCAGCGCAAATCCAGAGCCAGTTCCGCCAAAGATTCGAACCCTTTGACATTCGCAGTCAGCGAACTGTAAATCGGTTTGGTGGCGGGAGGTTGTTCGCTCATGGGTTCTCCAGTTTCGGTGTGAGTTTTTTCATGGGGTCTCCTTTTCATGTTCTGTAAGAGTATTGATAAATACATCCATCTGCTGCCCGGCGAAGAGAGGCAGATCGCCGCGCTCAAAATCGTAGATGACCTGCAGCACCCGCGCATCGACACGCTCGGTGCTGCCGCCGGTGAGGGATGTCCGGGGAATCACGTAGGGTTCAAACCGAATGAACTTCAGCGGAATTTTTACGTTTCTGTTGCCGCGCAGAAATCCGGTTGCAGGCGCGCCGGCGTGTACGCGCCAGGCATCGTTTTCGTCGATGTTAACCCGGACCTGCAACGGCGTGATGCTTCCGAGCAGAATGAACGGAAGCCCTTTGCCTGTCGCGGCAGCCGCCACAAATTCGCCGGGATGCACTTTGCATTGCAGCACCTGACCGGCCACCGGAGCGCGGACGGTCAGCTGCTCCAGATGGATCGTTCCGGTTTCCATCTCCGATTGCGCCAGAGCCAGCTGCGCTTCGGCGGTCTGGGCGGCAAGCCGTCTGCTTTCAATCTCGCCCTGACTCGCGAGACCGAGTTTGACGAGAGAAACGGTACGGTCGAGTTCCTGCCGGACACCGGCGAGCTGTGCTTCGGCAACCTGAGCCGCCGCCTGGCGCGCGGCCTGTTCAGCGCGCGCCGGACGATCATCCAGTGCGAACAGCGGGTCGCCATTTTTAACGGCGCTGCCGGCTTTTACAAAAACTCCGGTGACGATGCCGGAGACCGGTGTGCCGACAGAAATATTTTCAGTGCTGGCTTCGATCAGGCCGCTTCCAGCGACCGAGTCTGTATATGGCGACTGCGGAGCTTGTATGACCGGCGCATTGATCGGCGGCGTTCGGTCACCGCGCAGGATGGCCAGCAGGGCGACGATGAGTCCGGCAAGCGCAAGGAGCGGAATGATGAGTTTACGGGACATAGTTAACCTCCGGCGGTTTCTCGATTTGAATGATGCGCCCGTCTTCCATCCGGGCGATGCGGTCGGCAAATTCAAGAATCCGTTCGTCGTGAGTCACCACGACGAGCGCGCGGTTTTCGCCCAGCGCAAACCGCCGCATCAGTTCCATTACTTTGCGGCCGCTCTCGCTGTCCAGCGCGCTGGTGGGTTCATCGCAGACGATCAGCTGAGGCGTGTGAATCATGGCGCGGGCGATGGCCACGCGCTGCTGCTGACCGCCTGACAGACCGGCGGGCAGCGAGTCCATCATCCGGTCGTCAAAATCCATTTCCTGAAGTACCTTGCGGGCATGCGTCGTGGCTTCGCGCAGTTTCATGCCGTGGATGATGAGGGGCACGGCGGCGTTTTCAACGGCTGTGAGCGCAGGGATCAGATCGAAGGCCTGAAAAACAAAGCCGATGTTGATTCCGCGGAACTGTGTGGTTTCGCCGGGCGACATCTGTTTGTAATCCTGACCGAAAACGGAGCAGTCGCCTTCGTCACGCGGAAGTAGCCCGGCCAATACCGAAATCAACGTGGTCTTGCCGCATCCGGATGGACCGGCCAGCATCAATAATTCGCCGGCGTTGACTTCCATGTCCACGCCGCGCAAAGCCTGGACGGCCGCGTTGCCCTGACCATAGGTCTTTGTCACACCGTGACAGCGGAGGAGCGGCTGGCCGGGCGGATTCGCTATTTGTGCGGATATTTTCATCATTTTATCTTCCGGCCAAAAAGGTGGCGGGGTGCATTTTCAAAACCGGGCGAATACTGATCGCTGCGGATACCACGCAGATCAGAACAACGGCTGCGCCGCCCAGCAGGGGCGCGAACCACATCAGCCGGAACGGGAATCCATAGTGCAGGAAGGCGAGCCCGGCGAGGGTGCAGACGCCCAGTCCGAGTCCGGTTCCGAGGAGTCCGCAGAGGGCCGCCTGTGCGGTGATCATAGAGAAGAGCTGGCGTCCGGTTGCGCCCATTGCGCTCAGCACGGCGTAATATTTCATGTTTTCATTTGTGAACAGATACATCATGACCGCCGTGACGCCGAACCCCACCAGGATGGCGATCGAGAGCATGGTTACGGCGTCGCCGACATCTTCGGACGTGACCATCATCCAGTGGACTGTGTCTGCTCTGAAATCTTTTGCGCTGCGGGCGCGGAGTCCGGTTTCCTGCTCGATGCGTTTTGCGAGCTCGGCCGGTTTCACGTTGGGTCTGGCGGTTGCAACGACAAAGGTGGTGCGATCCCGTTCGGGCGGCAGAATCCGTTCGGCTGTGGAGAATGTGGTGAAGAGAAGCGGCCGCGGCGGAAAGCGGGGCAGCGCCTTGGACTGCCCCGCGACCCGGACGAGGTGGTCGTTGATGGACAGTTCGTCTCCCCGAACCAGCGGCCGTGTCGGGGCATTGACGGGCACCCGGCCATAGGGCCATTGATCTGCCGGAAGCCGAGGTGTTTCCAGCTTGCCGCTGGTGCCGCCCGGATCAATGACGACGGCATTGGGGGTCCGGAGCACCGCTGCCGTCAATCCATCCGCTACCGGAGGTACGCCGGTAAGGGTGGCATCGTCTACACCGATCACCTGAACGGGTTGAAACCGGCCGTCCGGGAAACGCACGGTTGCTGTGGCCAGCGCCAGCGGAACGGCCGACTGCACTCCGGCCACTCCGCGCACGCGGCTCAGCGCCGAGTCCGGGATATTCATGGTTGACTCAACGCCTCGCACGGCCGGGTCCATGACCCAGACATCATTCCGGGGGTATTCCGCAATCAACGCGAAACTGCGGGTCATCATGCCGCCGAAATAGGAGGCGGCGAAGGTGACGAGAAACGAGGTGAAGGTGATCCCGAAGAGAACGCCAAGATATTTGGTCCGGTCACCGGACAGCATGCGCAGCGCGATGGTGATCATGGTTTCGTCTCCTCCATGTTTCCCATGGCGCAGTTCAGATCAATGACCGCCAGCCGGTAGTCGCGCAAGGTTTCGATATACGACGTGGTCAGTTCGCTGAATTGCCGCCGCGATTGGATCAGCTCCGTTATACTGATCTCTCCTCTTTTGAAACCTTCTTCGATTCGATCCGCATCCGTCCGGGAGCGTTCTAAGAGTCCGCTTTGATAGGATTCCAGTAAAGGCGCCAGCATTTGAACACGGTTGCGCGCATCGGCCAGTTCCTGGCTGATCTGAAGTCGCAGGGCCTCTTCGGTTTGCACGGCACGTCTTTCTGTCGCGAGTGCTTCCTGGATGTTCCCCTGTTTGCGGTCGAACAGCGGCAGCGGAACAATCAGCTTTACGCCCACAAATTGTCCGGCTTGTTGAGGCGGGGCTCCGTCCACGACGGATTGTTCCTGCTCATACCCCACGCCGATACGCCAGTCGTCATAACGCTCTGATTTTGACAGTTCACGCCTTGAGCTCGCCAGAACGCCGGCCAGCCGGGCAGCTGCATAGTCTGCGCGTTGTCTCAGCGCCCGCTCCATCGTAAATGCCGCAAGATTCGGTGCAGGTTGCGTGGCAGAATAATCCTCTGTGGCGAAGTCGCACGGCAAAGAAGATCCGGTCAGACGGATCAGTTGCAACAGCCGGCTCTGCTCCTCGATTTCGAGCTGCTTCAAACGCTGCCGGGTCTGCTGCCGGGCGATCCGTCCGGAGAGAACTTCCTTTTCTGATGCCTGTCCGTTTGTCTGCGCGATTTGGATTGCCGTAAGCAGCTGGTCGTTCAATCCGTCCAGCGAGGTTTGCAGTTTGACCTGCTCGCGCAGGGCGGAGAGTTCCGTAAATTTCTTTCGCACGGCCGCCGCCGTCAGGCACTCCTGAGCGCGTACGTCATCGCGGGTCTGTTCGATGACCAACTGCGCGATGCTTTTTTGTGCGCTGATGCGGCCGCTGACGCTGAATGGCTGAGTGACAGCTACCGCATAATTATATTCGCCTTCGTTGTTGAACGTGTTGTCGAACCGGCCGTTTACCTCCAGCTCCGGATTCGGCCACAGACCCGCCTGCACAAAACGCGCCTGTGCCTCCTCGATACGGATTCGTGTGGCTGCCAGATCCCGGTTGTTCGCGAGGGCGCTTTGAACGGCTTCCGGCAGTGTGAGTGATGGAAGGTCCTCCGCAGCCTGTGTATTGATTGCGACGCAAAGAAAAGACACAAGAGCCGCTTCCCGCAGACCGGCCGGCTTGCGGTGCGCTTTCTGTATGTTTGGTTTCATATTTGCCAACTTGATTTTACTCCTGAATCCGTTAGATAATATTTAAAAAATAAGCGTTACCTGTTGGGCTGGAATGACTAACATAGTCATTAACTTAAACAAACAACCAACCCAACAGGTGCTTATATGAAACAGTATAAAATCAAAACCGGCAAGGGCGAACTCACAGCAATTCTCAATATGGCGTTGGACGGGCGGTTGCTGAGGCGGGCGGAGGATTTGTCCACGGCTCTATCCGGATTCGTACGGGCCGATTTCGAGGCCGCGCATCATGAAGTCGAACAGTTCGGGCAGGTTGCCGAAGCA
>JBBQSL010000047.1:0-20366 GCA_038213895.1 Kiritimatiellales bacterium
TGCCCCTACCCTTCTAAAAGTGATTAAGTTCGGCATAGAGTAATTAACGAAGGAGTAGAGATGAAAAAACTATGCTGTGTTCTATTTTTCGCTTCCTTTCTCGTTGGGATGGTTTTGGCCGAAGATGCGGTCGGGGCAACCGGCCCGGTTCCGCCACCCGAGGAAAAAGAAATGACCATGGCAGAAATAAAGGCCGATTTCTTTGATTTAGAGGGGAAAGTCGTTAAGACCACCATCAACTATGCTACGTCTTTTGAACAAGTGGATGAAAAATGGTATGCTGTGGTGCGATCAAAGTTTCCGCTTTTGGTGCGCTGAAGTTTCCGAAGACGTGCGTTGAAATTTCCTTTTTGCCCGTTTTTAGACTTTTGGCACGAATCTTGTCGTCAGGACGCGGTACGCCGTAGGATGGGTCATGAAAAAAAACATACCAGCAGTTGGGCCGGCGCCACGGTGCCGGATTCATCCGCCACTTGATGGCGCAGTATCGTAACGGACAGATTGCCGCAAGCTCCGGGGCTGATGAGCTTGGCATTACTGAGCGCAGGTTCAGACAATTGTACTCCTCGTATCTGAAGGCCTGCGCGGATCAGCTCGAAGCTCTCTGGCGACCCGGAAGTTCCGGCGGCAACCGGGCGGTCGCCATCCCAGCCGAGGTCAAAGAGCTTTGGAGAAGACTTTTCAGCACCGAGGATCCGGCTCCGTACGGTTTTGCCGCCTCTGAAGCCTTCCGCCGTTTTGGCTTCAGCGCAGACCGCGCAACGGTTCGGCGCTGGGCGCAAGGCAACGGGCTGGCGCATTCCAAACAAAAAAAGCCTCACGCCGCATTTTGCCGCTGGCAGTGTCAGGATGTCGGCGCACTTTGGCAGATGGATGCTTCGCCGCACCGCTGGTTCGGACGCGATCATGAAATGTTCCCGATGATCGAGATCGTGGATGACTGTAGCCGGGTAATCACCGGAGCGCGGCTTTACCCGCGCGAAATCCTTCCGGCCTATCTCGACCTGCTACCCAAGGCCTTTGAACAGGTTGGCCTTCCGTTAGCGATGTATGTCGATTATCACAGTTTCTTTTTCACGCATATTCCGGACGGCCTGACGTATCTGGGCGCGGCGTTGCGGTTTTATGACATCTCTCTGAAATATGCTCCGACTCCGCAAGCCAAGGGTAAAGTGGAACGGCACCATCAGTTCTGGCAGAAACGGCTGCCCAGTTATTTTCAAAGTGAATCGATTGATGACATCGAAGTCGCCAACGGTCATCTTGAACAACTTCGAGATCATCATAATCGGCATGAAATCCACCGTGAAATTAAACAGACACCTCAAGCGGCATGGGATCAGGCGTGCACAGAAAAACGGTGTGTTTTACGTCCGTTCTGCAGAGATCCATGGTGGCCGTACGTCTGGAGTCTGCGCACGGAACTCAAGGTGGGTATCGACGGTATGGTTCCGGTCGGCGCAACCCGTATCGGCATATCCGTTGCTCCGGGCCGACGCGTCACACGGTGCGAACATACGGATGGTTCCTACACCTTTTTAGCCAAAGCGCCCGGGCAGGGCGGCAAGCCGATCGTGCTACTGCGCTATGAAAACAGTCCCGGACGGCGGAACCGGTAAGAATCAATACGGAAACTTCAACGCACGGGGCGGAAAGTTCAACGCACGCCTTCGGAAACTTTGCGTGCAACACGACAATTCCGATTTCTTTTCTTGCCATATACCCCATACAGGTATATTAAACGGGAATGAAAACGGCAGAGCAGGTCACCACTCATGAAGAAACGCTTAACCGGCTTTCACGCATCGCCGGGCAGGTGCAGGGAATCCGGAAGATGGTTGAAGAGCAGAAATACTGCATCGACATCGTCACCCAGATTCAGGCCTCCCGTTCCGCATTGCGCTCCGTAGAAATGCAGATTCTCAAGAAACATATGCATCACTGTGTCAGCGATGCTTTTTCGACCGGTTCGCCGAAAGACGCAGACGAAAAACTGGACGAACTGCTGCGTGTGATGAAGAAGCAGTATTGAGAGTGGAGTAATGGAGTACGGGAGTGGTTGGAAAAAAGGAGGAGAGTATGAAGAAGAGTATGTTTATTGCCGCGCTGATGATGGCGGCAACGGTCGCCTTCGCAGAAGGCAAGGCTCAAACGACCTGTCCGGTGATGGTGGGTCAGGCGGTAAACCCCAAGCTGTATGTGGATGCGGCGGGTTACCGTATCTACGTCTGTTGCGGGTCATGCCTTAAAGCGGTGAAAGCCGATCCCGCGAAGTATATCGCCAAGATGAAGGCAGACGGCGTGGAGCCTGAAAAAGAACCCGTAAAGAAATGAAACGTGTTCTGGTCAGCTTGTTACTGCTGACGGTATTTCTGCTGTACGCGGAAGTGCCGCCAGCAGGCAGCAGTTCTTTAACGCTCGACCAGGCTGTATCGCTGGCGGTGCGTGATAATGCGCAACTTAGGAGTCTGCGTGCCAAAACCCGGGCAATGGCGGAACGTCCCTCGCAGGCGGGTGCTTTGCCTAATCCGATGTTTAGCTATAGCGGCATGGATATGAAAGACAGAGGCAGTTGGCCGGATACCGCTGAAAAACGTTTTATGGTGCAACAGGAGTTCCCGTGGTTTGGAAAACTGAGTCTGCGCGAGGAGATTGCCGGTAAAGATGCCGATACGATGCAACGCGAGCTGGATGCGATGACGCTAGAGGTTGTGTCGGAGGTTAAAGAAAATTACAGTGATCTGTATGCGATGCGGCAGGTGATCCAGATCACCCGCGAAGAAGAATCGGTCCTTCGTCGCATTCTGGAAATTACCGAGACGCTGTATGCCGCCGGCGACCGCTCGCAGACTGATGCGATTATGGCCCAGAGTGAATTGACGATGCTCAAGCAGAAGCTGCTGGAGATTCAGAGTCAGGAAAACATGCTGGAGTCCAAATTAAATTTTCTGCTGAGCCGCCGGATGGACAGCACCCTTGAACTGGCTGAAAAACCACCGGAAGCCGTTCTTCCAACGCATGTGAAATCCCTTTTTGACGTTGCTGAAAAAACGCGCCCTGAAATTCTTGGCGCTCAGTTGCAGGTCGAGCGCTATGCGCTGGAAAAGCAGCTGATGCAAAAAGAATATCTGCCCGACTATAAACTGGGTCTGGAATACCGCTCGCTGAAGGCGAGCGAAGATATGCTGATGTTTACGGTCAGCATGGAAATTCCTCTGTGGGCGCCGAAATACCGGGCCGGAGTCCGCGAAGCGGCGGAAATGCAACTGTACAGTCAGGCGGCAAAAGAAGCCGCCGTGCAGCAAAGCTCGTTCGATGTACAGGACGCTTCCTTCAAACTTCAAACGGCTCTGCGCACCTTGCAACTTTACCGAACCGAACTGATTCCGCAGGCCGAAGCCCGCTTTCTCGCCAACGAGACCGGTTACCGTGCGGGGAAAACCGATTTTATGGATTTATTGGAGAGTGAGCAGTTTTTGCTGAACGCAAAAACGATGGCGGCGATGGCTGAGGGAGCCGTCGGTATGCAGGCCGCCCGTCTGGAGCGGGCCGTCGGAACGTCGTTAACCACGAATATTGCTTCAAGATGAAAAGGGAAAACGGATGAAAAGAAAACAGGAAGAGAAAAAAGAGGTTGGGTATGAAGAAGAACATTGTGATCGCGGCGGCGCTCAGCCTGTTCATCGGTCTTTTACTCGGCCGCTGCGCTTCGAATATGGCGCATCAGGGAACCGTTGTTTCTCAAGCCTCTGCCCATGAGGAAATCTGGACATGTTCCATGCATCCGCAAATCCGGCAGAGTCATTCCGGCAAGTGCCCGATCTGCGGAATGGATCTAATTCCGGCGGGCACGGGAGGTTCGGAGGAAGCCGGTCCGCGCGAATTGATTCTTTCCGAGGCCGCGCAGAAACTGGCCGAGGTGGAAACGGCTCCGGTTGAGCGGCATTCTGTTGCGGCGGAAATCCGGTTGACCGGTAAAGTGAAGTTTGATGAAACCCGTCTGGCTGTGATCGCCCCTCGAGTTGCCGGACGGATCGACCGCCTCTATGCCAACTTCACGGGCGTGCCAGTGAAGGCCGGTGACCCGCTGGCTGATCTTTACAGTCCTGAACTCTTTTCGGCTCAGCAGGAATTGATTACCGCGAAGACCCTGCGCAGCGCCGAGGGTTCGAACTCTCTGCTGGCCGCCACTCGTGAACGCCTGCGGCTCTGGGGGCTGACCGCCGAACAGATTGCCGGCATAGAACAAAGCGGGCAGGTAAAGGATCATATCACATTTTATTCTCCGATCAGCGGCGTCGTGGTCGGGCTGGAGGCCCGCGAAGGAATGTATGTTGACGCCGGGATGAAGATTTTCACAGTGGCGGATCTGTCGCAGGTCTGGGTGCAGCTGGATGCCTATGAAACCGACCTCGCGCTGTTGCGTGACGCACAAGCGGTCGAGCTGCAGGCCGAGGCCTGGCCGGGTGAAACGTTCAAAGGAACAATTGCTTTTATCGAACCGGTACTCGATCCGATGACGCGCACGGTCAAGGTGCGCGTGGCGGTGCCGAACCTGGACGGGCGGCTCAAACCTGAAATGTTTGTACGTGCGACGGTGAAGGCTCAAGCAGGCAAGGGCACTGAGCTGCCACTGGTGATACCGGCATCTGCGCCATTGGTCACCGGCAAACGCGCCGTGGTTTATGTAGCGGTACCGGAGCGCACGGGCGTCTTTGAGGGTCGCGATGTGGTGCTCGGTCCGCGCGCCGGAGATTCATATGTTGTGCTCTCCGGTCTGAGTGAGGGCGAACAGGTTGTGACTCGTGGTAATTTCAAAATCGACAGCTCCCTGCAGATTCAGGGCAAGCCCAGCATGATGAGTCCGCAAGGCGGTGCCACACCGGTTGTGCAGCAGCACGGAGGCACCATGATACGTGCTGAGACGGGAACTGAAAAGTCGGTCGCAGACGCGGTTCCTATAGCGTCTCGGCAGCAGCTCGGCAAGGTGCTGGATTCTGTTCTGGGGATTTCCGATGCGCTGGCTGGCGATCAGTTCGAGGCGGCGCTGGCTGGCGTGGCGCAGGCCGCTCAGGCGCTGGCTGAGGTGTCGATGTCCGGTCTTTCCGGTGACGTTCATGTCCGCTGGATGCAAACGCAGGATGCTTTAAAAAAAGCTTTGAACACCGCCGGAGCGGCCAAAGACACGGCATCAATTCGGACGGCTTTTGCGACACTCTCCGCTGAGATGTCCAATGCTGCCAAACAATTCGGCATTGTTCAGTCTGCACCGATTCAAATTTTCCATTGTCCCATGGCGTTCGATTCCAAGGGAGCGAACTGGCTGCAGCGGGGAACAGATGCACGCAATCCCTATTTCGGGCAGGCCATGCTCTCTTGCGGCGAGTTGATTGAGACAATTCCTGCGGCCATTTTTACAGAAGGTCGGCGCCATGAGTGACCCGTCGTCAGCTTCTTTGCCTCCCGTAAAACCACCGTCTCTGCTGGACCGGATCATCCGGTTCTGTCTGGAGCAAAAACTGATTGTTGCTCTGCTTGTGCTCTTTGTTATCGTGTGGGGCTCGATGGTCGCGCCGTTCGACTGGAAGCTCGGTGGACTGCCGCGCAGTCCGGTGGCGGTCGACGCCATTCCCGATATCGGTGAAAACCAGCAGATTGTTTTTAGCGAATGGATGGGCCGCTCGCCGAAGGATGTGGACGATCAAGTCACCTATCCGCTGACCGTTTCGCTGCTCGGTATACCGAACGTGAAAACCGTCCGCAGCTATTCCATGTTCGGCTTCTCGATGATCTATGTGATCTTTGAAGAGAATGTTCCGTTTGAGGATTCGCAGAATCGCATTATTGCGCGACTGAACGGACTGCCCTCCGGCGTTCTTCCGGCGGATGTCAAACCGGCGCTCGGCCCTTATGCCACCGCGCTCGGCCAGATTTTCTGGTACACGCTGGAAGGGCGCGATGCCAACGGCAAACCGGCTGGCGGCTGGGACCTGGGTGAACTGCGCGCCTTGCAGGACTGGACGGTCCGCTATCATCTTCAATCCGCCGACGGTATCACCGAAGTCGCCTCGGTCGGCGGCTTTGTTCAGGAATATCAGGTGGACGTTGATCCCGATGCGATGCGCGCCTACGGCGTCAGCCTTGAAGAGGTCTTCAACACGGTGCGTATGTCTAACCTCGATGTCGGCGCGCGGCAGATCGAGCTGAACCGGGTTGAATATCTGATTCGCGCCCGCGGCTTTATTCGCGATGTGAAGGACGTGGAGAACACCGTTGTTAAAGCGAACGGTAATATTCCGGTTTATATTCGCAACGTCGCCCACGTCACGCTCGGTCCGGCTCAGCGCGAAGGCGCGCTCGACAAAGAAGGCTCCGAAGCGGTCGGCGGAGTCGTGGTAGTTCGTCACGGATTCAACCCGCTCAAGGCGATTCAAAACGTCAAAGACAAGATCGCCGAAGTTGCGCCCTCGCTTCCGAAAAAAACTCTGGCTGACGGAACGGTCAGTCAGGTGACCGTTGTTCCGTTCTACGACCGTACCGACCTGATTTATGAAACGCTGGGTACGCTCAACAGCGCGCTTTACGAACAGATTCTCATCACCACGATCGTTGTCATTTTTATGGCCTCTCGGTTGGGTTTGTCACTGCTGATCAGCGCGGTGATGCCGCTGGCCGTGCTGCTTTCGTTTATCGCCATGAAGTTGTTCGGCGTGGAGGCCAACATCGTGTCGCTCTCCGGCATTGCCATCGCCATCGGCACGATTGTGGATATGGGCATCATCCTGTGCCAAAACATCGTTCAGCACCTGGACGAGGCCGATCCGGCGGAGAGCCGCCTTGAAGTGATTTACCGCGCCTCCAGCGAAGTCGGCAGTGCCGTACTCACCGCTATTGCGACCACCGTGATCGGCTTTCTGCCGGTCTTCTTTATGACCGGCCCCGAAGGACGTTTGTTCAAGCCGCTGGCCTTTACCAAAACCTCCTGCCTAATCGGCTCCGTCATCGTTGCGTTGACCGTCATTCCTGCGGCGGCGCACATTCTGTTCTCTGAAAAAAACCGTTCTAAAACTGTGCAGCGCCGCTGGCATGCGGTGATCGTTGTCGCCGGACTGTTGGCCGGACTCTGGCTCCACTGGTGGCTGGCGGCGTTGCTATTGATCGGCACAGGGATTTATTTGCTGAACGCGGATCGTCTGCCCGAAACGTGGCGTAAACGGATGCCGAAAATTTCCAACCTGCTGATGATTTGTGTCGTCGCGGTTCTACTCACACGGCACTGGCTTCCGCTGGGACTGCAGGCCGGACTGTTCGGTAACTTACTTTTAGTGGTAGTTCTGCTGGGCGGACTGCTTAGCGCGTTCCATTTGATTGAACGCTTCTATGAACCGATGCTGCGTCGGTTTTTGGCGCACAAAAAACTTTTCTTGCTCGTGCCGATGTTGATTGTGCTGGTCGGTTACACCGGTTGGCTCGGGTTTAACAAAACCTTCGGGTTTCTGCCCGAAGCCTTGCGCAATAAAGGCGCGGCGGTTTTTCCAGGGCTTGGAAAAGAATTCATGCCGCCGCTCGATGAAGGCTCGTTTCTTTATATGCCGACCACTATGCCGCACGCTTCCATCGGCGAAGCGCTCGATGTGATTCAGAAGCAGGATATGGCCATCCACGCGATTCCCGAAATTGATTCCGTGGTCGGAAAAATCGGCCGCGCCGACACCGCTCTCGATCCTGCGCCGGTTAACATGATCGAGACGGTCATCACCTATAAAGCCGAATACATCACTGGCAAGGACGGCCGCCATCTTTCCTTCCGCTATGACCGGCATAAAAAAGAATTTATGCGCGACGCAAACGGCGAGCTGATTCCCGATCCGTATGGCAAACCGTTCCGCCAGTGGCGCGATGAGATCAAGAGTCCCAACGATATCTGGAAACAAATTACCGCCGCCGCGCAGATTCCTGGCGCCACCACCGCGCCGAAGCTTCAGCCGATCGCCGCGCGCATCGTCATGCTCCAAAGCGGCATGCGCGCCCCGATGGGCATAAAGGTTAAAGGTCCTGATCTGGAGAGCGTCGAAAAGGGCGGACTGGTAATAGAAAGGTTTTTGAAGGAAGTTCCGGAAGTCGAACCGGACGCCGTCATCGCTGACCGCATTATCGGTAAACCCTATCTGGAGATTAACATCAACCGCGAATCCATCGCCCGCTACGGCATGAAAATCGAAGAGGTGCAGGAAGCCCTTGAAGTCGCGATCGGCGGAATCCGCCTCACCACCACGGTCGAAGGCCGCCAGCGTTTTCCAGTGCGTGTGCGTTATCTGCGCGAACTGCGCGACCAGTCCGAAATGCTTGAACGGGTGCTTGTTTCCGCTATGGATGGCACTCAGATTCCGCTTACCCAGCTGGCCGACATTCAGTATGTGCGCGGACCGGAAGCCGTGAAGAGCGAAGACACCTTCCTGATCGGTTATGTACTCTTCGATATGAAACCCGGCTTCGCCGAAGTTGACGTGGTCGAAGCCAGCCAACGTTATTTGGATGCCAAGAAAGCTTCCGGCGAATTGATTCTGCCGGCTAGGGTTTCTTACCGCTTTGCCGGAAACTATGAAAACCAGATTCACGCGCAGAAAACGCTTTCGATGATTCTGCCGCTGACGCTGTTCATCATCTTCCTGCTGATCTATTTCCAGTTCCGCTCCGTCATCACCACCTCGCTGGTCTTCTGCACCGTCTTCGTTTGCTGGGGTGGGGGGCTGCTTTTCATCTGGCTCTACGGACAGCCCTGGTTCCTGAACGTCAACATTCTCGGCGTGGATCTGCGCAGTCTGTTCCAGGTGCACACCATCAACATGAGCATTGCGGTTTGGGTCGGCTTTCTCGCGCTCTTCGGCATCGCCTCCGACGATGCCGTTGTCATCTGCACCTACATGGATCAGCGCTTCGGCAAAGTCAAACCAGCCACCATTGATGAGATCCGTGATGCTACTGTCTACGCAGGGAATCGCCGCATTCGTGCCTGCTTAATGACCACCGCCACCACGATACTCGCGCTGCTGCCCGTGCTCACCTCCACCGGCCGCGGCGCGGACATTATGCTCCCGATGTCGCTGCCCGCCTTCGGTGGCATGGCTATCGAAGTCGTCACGCTGTTTCTCGCGCCCATCCTGTACTGCTGGGTCAAAGAAAGGCAGTTAAGAAAATCAACGGAATAGATTTTTAAGCTCCGGAAGATTTTTATCGCGGAGCCGTGGAGGTGTGCGGAGTTTTCAATCACCGGAAATTTACAGAATTACAGAACGGCCCCGTTCTCTGCTAACTTTCTGTTGTAGCGCTCTCTGATTTTCTTTCCGTGCGCTTGTAACGGGGCGAGATTTGCTCTAAAAAAAAGCGGAACACTTACAGACGGGACTGAAAGACAATGGCCGATTTCCTTGTATTTGAAGGGGTTTCAAAAAGTTACGGTGATATCCGCGCGGTTGACTCGGTTTCTTTCTCGATCAATAAAGGTGAAATTTTCTCCCTGCTCGGTCCGTCTGGGTGCGGCAAGACGACATTACTCCGCTGCTGTGCCGGGTTTGAAGATCCCGACGCGGGTCGTATTATTCTCGATGTAAAAAAGTGTCAGTCCTATTTTTTAAGTGCTTTCTTCAAAAAAGGCCCCAGTTCTACAAGCAAAAAACACGTAAATAATAGGACTGACACTTTTTATAATAATAGGACTGACACTTTTTACTGACACTTTTTATACCGCAACGTTATTTGTAGCATTTTAGGCGAAAGAGGCTTTACTGGTGTAAAACAGTGAAACGGTAATTTTAGAATTTGATGCGGCGGCACTGAGGCCGCAGGCCGAAGTGTGATGCCGCCGCTCTTTGAAAATCCTTCGGAAGGCAGGTTGTCCTAAACCAATGTTTTAAAAATTCAAATTTTAAGTTTCAGGATTTGTTTCGTGTTTCGTGCTTAGGATTTCGTATTTTTTACTTATGAGAGCTTTGCTCGAACAATTTCTCGACTACATTACCTTGGAGATGGGGCTCAGCCCGAACACGCGGGCAGCGTATGCCGACGACATTGGGCGATTTCTCGACTGGCTGGCGGAAAAGGGTGTTCGTTCTATTAACGAGGTCACCCGCAAACAGATTCTTGATCACTTGATGGCAGAAAAGGCCCGCGGACTGGCAGCGAATTCGCTGTCGCGCCATCTTGTTTCGCTTAAGGTTTTTTTCCGCTATCTCACTCAGGAAGGGTTGCTCAGTATTAATGTTGCTGAAACCATGGAGTCGCCCAAAGTCTGGAAAATGCTACCCAGCGTGTTGACACCGAAGGAGATTGACCGGTTGTTCGCTGCGCCCGATCTAAAGACTCCGCTTGGACTTCGAAATCGTGCTGTTCTAGAATTGTTTTATGCTTCTGGTCTGCGCGTTTCTGAGCTGGCTGGATTGCAATTACATGATCTTCATTTTGATGAACATTTTCTGCGTTGTGTCGGCAAGGGACGTAAAGAACGCGTGGTGCCGGTTGGCAAAGATGCGATCGATAAAGTGCAGCAGTACATTCAATCCGTTCGCCCGCAACTTACGCCTGGTCCGCAGGAGCAGACGGTTTTTCTGAGTAGTCGTCATCAGCCGATGTCACGCAAGACAATCTGGGTTATGGTTAAAAAGTGCGCCCGTGATGCGGGGATCACCAAAACGATCTATCCGCATACGTTGCGCCACTCCTTTGCTAGTCATCTACTGGCCAACGGCGCGCCGCTACGCATCATTCAGGAGATGCTCGGCCATGCCGATATTGCCACGACGCAGATTTATACGCACGTCGATCCCGACCGGCTCAAAGGTGTTCACCGCCAGTTCCATCCAAGGGCCTAATCGTTGTCGGGTAAAAATCTGTGGCCGTTTCTATAAGGCAGCCTAGAAGGTTGCGGTACGTATCGCAGGCATCCTGCCTGCTCCAGACATATCCCAGAAGCAGGCTGGAAGCCCGCGGTACGTATCGCAAGCATTAAGTGGCTACACCTTTTGAGAAAACGCTCTATTGGGGGAAACGGTCTTCCATTGTTTGATAATGGATGCAAGTCCGCACCTGCAATTTCTATAGTCGCGTCCGTTGGGCGCGGTTTTCTCTGATATTGCCGTTTAAAGATCGCCGATGATTCCCTTGCTCTTTAGTTCGAATTCTTCCTGGTTGATAATGCCTTCTTGCAACATAATTTTCAGCTTCTCGAAACGGTCGTGAGGTGAGGCGTTATAGTGCTGGAGCGTGATGGCGATTTCTTGCGCGACGTAATCCGCCAATATTGGGGCAACTTCCAATTCAACAAGAGGCGTGACGTTTTCGTCGTAATTCATGTGGGGGAGTCCGCCGATCAGTGCGGTTAGTCCCAAGGTCGGCCAGGCAACGCCGTCTACCCAAGTGCGGTGAATATCGGCATGTTTTACATTTAAACGAACGGGGATAAACATCTGCTCAATCAGTTTTTTGGAACGGGCATCGTTGAGTTTTATGTCGATGTCGTACATGACTTTGTAGTTGTAGCCGTGCCAGGTGGGGAACCAGATAAGGAAGCCGGGGAAGTCAGCCCAGAAGTTCCAGCCCGAGCCTCGTTGGTGGGCTAGGACTGAGATATCAGCAAGGATATCGAGTGAAAGGTCTTTATCGAGATCTTCGGTAACGACCGTGGTACTTTTTGCATTGTATTTGAGTAGATCGCGTTCGATGGCGTAGATGAGGCGGTGTCCGTTGATGTCGGCTGCTTTAGCATGAAGACCGATAAGCTGTTGCTGTTCGAGCGATATGGAGGTTTTGGATTGGTACGTGCTGAGATTTTTTATGGTCATCGGATGGGTGCACCCGCCAAGAATGGCCGCCAGTAGGAGAAGGGGCTGGGAAAAAATCAGTCTTTTCATGGGTTGTTCCTTTCGCTAATAACCCCATTCATAAACGTTAACTCCTTGGCTGTAAATCCTATAAATGAACTCATGAATCTTTTCAAACCTCGGAACGAGTTCTTCAGTGGCGGGATGCAGAGCACTTCACGAATAAACGCTAATTATGAACGGATTATGAAGAATACATCATCAACCCTACTGGTGAATGCGGTTTCCATGCCTGTGACTGAAAGAAAGTACCGGATTCATTGGCTGTTCGCGCCCATTCGCGGTTTGGTCATTTCCGTTTCTAGGTTAATAGAATGATGTTCACAAAATAATGATTCAAACAGCCTTTCTTGTCTGCCGTAGCGCAAAGCGCGAAGGAGGAATGCAGAAAAAATATGGTACGAAACTTTAAGGAATACGGTGTACTAGGGTTACGAGAGAGACTCGTTAGGTGTTTTTTACCCGTCCTGCGAATCAGGCGAGTTGAATGTATAGCCATTGTTGTTCATGTCCTGATAGTTCCATTATTTTTCCCGCCGAAAGGCGGGGAAAATTAATGGTCGCAGGCGTTGGCACCGGATTGAAGGGTTCCGGCAAGGTAACTTTCGACCAGCTTTTCCGGTGACTCGGACGGGGCTCCGACGACGACGGAAATATTCTGATCGGTAAACAGCTGTTGCGCCCGCTGGCCCATGCCGCCGGCGATGATGGCGTTGACTTTCTGTTCGCCCAGCCAGGCCGGTAATACGCCCGGTTCATGCGGCGGCGGGACGAGATTTTCGCGGGCGGTGACTTTTTTGGTTTGTTCATCAATGGTCAGTACGGCGAAGGTTTCGCAGTGGCCGAAGTGCATGCAGAGTTTGTCGTTGGCGATGGGAATGGCGATTTTCATTTTAATTCTCCAGGTTGTGCAAGAAACCATTCGGGCTCCTTGCGGGTTTGACAGGTTGTATAAAGACGGGCTGCAACTTCATTAATTTTTGGTAAGGCGATGGTGCGTGCACCAGACGGGCAGCCTTGAACGCAAGCGGTACACCAGATGCACAATTCTGGATTTGTGCTAACGGTTCCATTTTCCATTTGAATTGCTCCTGCGGGGCAGTGTGCGACGCATTGGCCGCAGTCAGTGCATTGCGCCGGGTTGGTGGCCGCTGCGGCGTCGGCGGGATGCATCTCCGGTTTGTAGGGACGGTTTCCGGGAATTTCCGGCAGGTTTAACCGGACGGGGTTGGTTCGGTTGAGCAGACTCTGAATCTGGCTGCCGAATTGTTTCGCTTGGCGAATATCCTCGGAGTCCGGCCGATCCGCCGCGATCGGCTTTTCTGGTGAAGAAAACGAGTGTTTGCCAACAAAAGCGCCTGCGCCGATCACGCGGAATCCTTGCTCGGTGCAGAGGTCGCACAGCTCTAGCAGGGCATCGTCATAGGCGTGGTTTCCGTAAACCACCAGCGCAACGACCGGGGTGCCGGCGCCTTTCAGCAGTTTAAATCGCTCGATTGCCAGTCGAGGAAGTCGTCCGGCATAGACCGGCATGCCGATCACCACTAGATGATCCTCCGCAAAGGTTTTGGCGGTGGGACATCGCGGCAGTGTGAGATCCCATTCGTGACAGACAGCGCACTTCGTGCCGGATCCCACGGCGCGGGTGACCGTACGGGTCGCTCCGGTTGCTGAAAAGAATACAGAATGCAATTTCGTTTTATTCATCGGGTTACTCCCATTCTTTTTCCTCAATTGCGAGGAGGCAGTCTGCACCGGTCCAAATCAGATCGCAATCCGGAATGATCATCACGGGGGCCTGACGAATCTGTCGGTGATCTAGATCGCGGGCGGTCACTTCTTTAATCAAATCGTTCATGTTTTCTTCTGCGGATAAAAGAGTATGCGGCAGATCTTTCAGGGCGGTTTTTACTTGCTCGCAAATCGGGCAGTTGCGGCTGGTGTAGAGTTGAATGGTGCTCAAGAGGTAGTTCCTTTCTTCGTTGTGTTGTAAAACGCCCGGTCGCCGTTTCGGCTGGTCTTCAGCAGTCCGGCGGCTTGAAGTTCTTCGATATATTTGACCGCTTCGTTGCGGTGGATGTCTAGTCCGTGTGTGATGTCGTCCAGTGTGCAGGGGCGGCGGCTGAGCAGTTCCTGCACATGATTTTTCAGGTTTTTAAAATCTGTTTGCGCGTGAACGCCGCGGTAGTCGGCGATGATTTCAGCGGCGGGACTGAACTGGTTGGCAATCTGCTCCAGCCGTTCTTTGCTGACGGCGGTGGCCCAGTTGTCTGCCGGCGGTCGGGTGGCTGTATTGAGTTGGATTTGATCCGGTCTGATACGGCTGGCGCAGTCGACCAGATCACGCACGGCCTCCTCGGTGGTGTTGATTCCTTCCAACAGAAGAATCTCCAGCCAGATCGGGTTGGTGAATTCTTCCCGGAAGCGGATTAAGCCGTTCAGCATGATTTCAAATGTGATCTCTGGAGCGGGGCGGTTGATGGCTTCGAATACAGGTTGGCTTCCGCCGTCCAGCGACGGGATCACTAGATCTGCATTTGCGAGCTGTTTGCGCACTGTCGGCTGTCCCAGCAGGGAGCCATTGGTCAGAACTGCCACCGGGACATCGCTGATAGCGTGAATTCCATCAATCAACTCGTCGAGTCGCGAGTAGAGAGTCGGCTCGCCGGAGCCGCTGAGCGTGATCCAGTCCGGATTGGTGGGCAGTTTTTCTTTCAGTTCCGCCAGGACTTCATCCAGCGGAACCCACTCGCGCCGTTCGGTGGTTTTATGGGTAGTCAGTCCGAGCTGGCAGTAGAGGCAGTCGTACGAGCAGGTTTTAAAAGGAACGAGATCGATGCCGAGTGATCGTCCAAGACGTCTGGATGGAACGGGTCCGAAAAGATGACTCATAGTGATACCTCGATTGAAAGGGTTGTGCCGACTGGGCACGTTTCGCATTTGCCGGGGAATTCGTTCCAGAGTCGGGCCGTGGCATCGAAGCCGGTGCAGTGGCAGGGCATTAACCGTTGAATATTGAAGCCGCGCAGTGCGGCGACGGTTTGATCCATTCGGGCCGGGTTGGCATGGAGCAGATGCATCCCGCCGATGACCGTGTGAATGGGGCGGTTCGCGGTAAGCGTTTGAATAAAACGAAGCGTGTTGATGACTCCGGAGTGCGCACAGCCCAGAACCACAACCGTGCCGTTTTGGGTTTCGATAAAGACGGCCTGATCGTCCGGGAGGGTGTCCGCGTCGTGACAGTCTGAATCGGTAAAAAAAGCGCCGCCGGTATCTTCAAAACCGGTCGTGCGTGGAATCGATCCGGTCAGAAAAATTCCTTTTGCGATTTCGGTTTTTTCTTTGATGGGAATTACCTTTGCAAGTTCACCCGCCGAGATCCGATTGATGATCGCCATGCCGACTTCGCGGGTGGAGCGGTCCGGGTTGCGCGCGTATTTTAATGCAAAGGCCTCCGGATGCGCATAGAGCCGCGGACAGTTCATGCTGTTCAAAACAAAGCTCAGTCCGCCAGTGTGGTCATAGTGGCCATGACTCAGTGCGACTGCATTGAGGGTTTTAAGATCAACCTTCAGTTTCGCAACATTGTGCCGTAACGCCAGGCCCTGTCCGGTGTCGAAAAGAATTCGTTGCTGTCCGTGTTCGATCAGGAACGAAAGCCCGTGCTCCGCCAGCAGGCCGCGATTGTTGACGCTGTTTTCCACCAGAACCGTGATACGTAGAGAATCAGACATTTGTTTATTTATCCTTTGAAAAAAGCAACGGAAAAACGATGTCACTGGCGCAGCAGGGAACCCATACCGCTAGAAATAAGAAGACAGCCGTGAGAATGAGGGTGACCGCATTCATATCGGCTCCTGTTGCCATGGTGATGTGAAACAGCGAGGCCCAGGTGCTGAGGAGAACGTGCGCGGCATGCGGAAATTTTGTTTTAGGCCATTTACACGCTACGGCAACGCCGGCCAGCGCCAGCGGATTGACCAGCCACCATTTTTCGATGAATCCGAGATGAATTTCCCGATGAGGAAGATCCAGCAGGATTTCTCCGATATAGGGAATGAGGCTGTCGCTGAGTGTCGCAATACCAATGGATCCAACATAACCGATGACGAGCGTTTTCCAGAATCCTCGGTTGCCGTGCAGGCGGTACATAGCCGTTGTGACCAGCGCACTCAGGAAAACGTGAAGCGGATGACAGGTCCAAAATAACAGAGCGGACGTTTCGCGCGTCACGTTGGCCTGAATCAGGGCGGACATCAGGATGATTCCTGTCAACGTTCCAAACGCTGTAAACGGCGCATGCCGTTTCAGTTCTTTTGCGATGATTCCTCCGCTCATGCCGGCACCTCGTTATAGTCGCAGATCAGAACGCCGTTCAAGTGATCCAGCTCGTGCTGAACCGCGCGCGCCCACAGCCCGTCGAACCGATGCATTTGCCTCTGGCCGGAAATCGCATAACTGACCACGTCGATACAAGTATCCCGCTCAACCTGAACTGAAAGATCCGGAAGGCTCAGGCATCCTTCGGTCATATGATTGCAACCGGTGCCGTTCATGATCACGGGATTAATCAGGCACAAAGGCTGTTCGTCGATTTCAGCAACAAAAAACCGTCCGGTCAGACCGGCCTGCGGGGCGGCAAGCCCGACGCCTTTATGGATTTTCATCAGCGTGAACATTTCATGAATGACATCGGAGAGCCAGGTGTCGAATTTTTCAACTGGCATGCAAACCCGCCGTAGAACGGGATCAGGATGAACTTTAAGAGTAAGCGGCGATTGCATAACGATGTTCTTTTCTCAGAATTATTTTTTGTTGCCGGACGGATTCCGTCCGGCAACCCAGAGTTTATTTTTTGAGTACGGTCTTTAGTACGGTTTCTTTATCCAGTTTTTTCGAGCAGAAGAACCAGTCCTGACAGACCATATCTTCTTTGCCGTCCATCCGGTTTTTGGCAGTCCCACAGGAACCTGCGGGGCCGACGATTACATCGTCGCCGGGGCGCCAGTCGGCAGGCGTGGCAATATCGAACGCATCGGCGGCTTTCATCGCGATGAGTGCGCGGTAAATTTCGTCAAAATTTCGTCCGAGGCTGAGCGGGTAATAAATGATGGCTCGGACAATGCCTTTTTGGTCGATGAAAAATACGGCCCGCACCGCTTTGGTGGTGTCTTCCCCTGGCTGGATCATGCCGTATTTCTTTGCGACCTCCATCGTGATGTCTTCGATGAGCGGGAAGTTGACTTCGACATCTTTCATTCCGCGATATTCAATTTTTTCTTTGATGGTTCGTAACCAAGCGATGTGACTGTAGAGACCGTCAATGGACAGGCCAACCAATTTGCATCCGGCTTCGGCAAATTTCGCTTCCTGCGAGGCAAACGTGATGAACTCGGTTGTGCAAACCGGAGTGAAGTCGGCCGGATGGCTGAATAGAATCACCCAGCTTCCTTCGTACTGCTTCGGGAAATGTATTTCTCCCTGTGTTGTGACCGCCGTGAATTCCGGGGCCTTGTCGCCGATTCGAGGTATGGATGCTACTTTCATTTCTTCCATGGAGTTCTCCTTTTTGGTTGTTCCCTCTGATGTGTTAAAATTCTTTTTTCAGGGCGAGTTCAATTTGCTCAACCGCTTTTTCAAAAGCTTGTGCGGCGGCGGATTCGCTGTGTTTTTCCAGGAAGCTGTGCCCGGCATCGCCGCAGAGGCCGACGTTCGGGTCGATCGGAATGCGGCCGAGAAACGCGAGGTTGTATTTTTCAGCGGTCTTGTAGCCGCCGTTCTGTCCGAACAGGTGGATGGTTTCGCCGCATTTCGGGCAGCTGTATCCGCTCATGTTTTCAATGATTCCAAGGATTGGAAGATCGATCTTGCGGCAGAATTGAACCGACTTGCGCACATCGGCTGCGGCAATTTCCTGCGGCGTGGTGACAATCACCGCGCCGTCGGGGGAGCCGATTAACTGACAGACCGAGAGCGGTTCGTCGCCGGTGCCGGGCGGACAGTCGGTAATCAAATAATCGAGTTCGCCCCAGTTCACGCCGTGCAGCATCTGCTCGAGAACTTTCATTTTTAACGGGCCGCGCATAATGACCGCCTGATCGGGATGCTCCAGCATGAAACCCGACGACATGAGTTTAATCCCGTTGGCGCGTACCGGTTCAACCGTGTCGCCAAATTGTTCTGCGTGTGTGCCGACTTGATTAAACAGGGTGGGAACGCTCGGTCCGTGAATATCTGCATCGAGAAGTCCGACCTTGAAGCCTTTGGCAGAAAGCGACAGCGCCAGATGGGCCGCGACCGTGCTTTTGCCGACGCCGCCTTTTCCGGACAAGACGACGATGTTGTGTTTCACGTTGGATAGGCCGTTAGACTCGGCCTGAACCGGCGGGGCGGTTTCCTTGCGCGAGCTGCATTCTTTCTCGCAAGAGGCGCAGGCCTCCGGCGGACAGTGCTTGTTGCGGTAATCCGAAATCGTGGCGCGCAGGGTGGTGATCGCCAGCAGGGCGCAGTGGTTGGATTCTGTGGCGAGGTTCGGTAAAAGCGCAAGTACATCGGCGGGTTCCAGCGTAAAGGCAACCGATTCCGGTGCGCCGGAGGCCAGCGTGCAGGCGGCTGTCCCGCAGGCTACCGAATCGCCGCAGCCGTCCGTCGTGAAGGTGCAGCGGGTAATTCGTTCCTCTTGAACATTCACCCAGAACTCCATCGTATCGCCGCACGGGCCGGTAATCCGGGCGTTGCCGTTAGCGCCTCTAAGCGGCCCGAAAACGCCGGGCAGTGCCGGCCCTTCATTCATGGTTGCAGTTGCTGACATAATTTTTTCCATACCCTTTGAATTGCCTGAGACGCAGGCCCGTTGCTGTATTCCACAACACATTGAGCATTAATTTGTGCGGTCGTGATCTCCTTGTCATAAGGAATCCGCGTTAAAACGGTTGCGCCAGTTTGTGCCGCCGCTTCTTCAATTCGCTCGGTCATTTCCGGATTGATGTCCCATTTATTGACACAGACAAATGTCGGGATTTTAAAGTGAGCCGTCAGCTCGATGGCGCGCAGCAGATCGTGTTGCCCGGACAACGTCGGTTCAGTGACAATCAGTACGGCATCCGCGCCGGTGATCGAGGCAATCACCGGGCATCCAGTGCCGGGCGGACCGTCCGCCAAAATCCAGTCGGCCTGAATCGCCTGAGCAAATTGTTTGGCCTGTTGACGAACCGTGCTGACCAACTTGCCGGAATTTTCCGCACCGATTCCGAGGCGGGCATGAATCATTGTGCCGAAACGTGTATTTGATTGAAACCACTCGCCGCATAGGCGATCTGGAAAATCAATCGCCTTCGCTGGGCAAAATTCGACGCAAACCCCGCAACCTTCGCAGGAGGAAGGTTCAACCGTAAATTTCTGATCTGCCGTGTTAATGGCGTCGAAGCGGCAGAGCGTTTGGCAGAGTCCGCATCCGGTGCAATCCGCGGCGCGGATGACGGCTTCATGCCCGCTGTAGAAATCGTGAGATTTCTTTACGTCAGGATTCAGAATTAGATGTAGATCAGCGGCATCGACATCGCAGTCGGCCAGTACCGCATTTTTTGCCAGCGCGGCAAAGGAAGCCGTGACGCTGGTTTTTCCGGTGCCGCCTTTTCCGCTGATAATCACCAGTTCTTTCATTGGATTTCCTTCAGCAGTTTCTGCAGTTGGATTTTCAGGGCGGGCTCAGCACTCAGAATACTTTCGCCGCGCGAATACGCTTCTGCAATTTTGCGCGACTCGGGAATCTGCAACAGCAACCGGATGTCTTCTTTTTTGCAATAGTCCACTACGCGGGCATCGCCTGCATCGGAGCGATTGATTACCACACCGAACGGGATCTCCAGCAACCGGATGGTTTCAACCGCCAGCGTCAGATCATGCAGTCCGAACGGCGTTGGTTCGGTGACGAGGATGACAAAATCAGAACCTTTAACCGCAGTAATCATCGGGCAGGAAGTGCCCGGCGGGCAGTCGATCAGAACCGGAAGCTTTGGATTGGCACTTTTTTTCACAGCACGGATTAGCGGCGGGGCCATGGCACGACCAATATCCAGACGGCCTTCCGTGAGTTGAATGCCGCCGATTTGTCCCGTCCGGATTTTGCCGATCGCGCGCGGTTGCTCGCTGATCGCCTGTTCGGGGCAGATACGTGTACATCCGCCGCAACTGTGGCAGAGCTCATCGAAAACCAGCACGGTTTTCCCAGCTACTGCCAACGCGTTGAACTGACAGACCTCCGCGCACTTGCCGCATCCGGTGCAACGTGCGGAATCCACGACCGGAACGGGGACTGAAACGGATTGCTCCTCACTGTTTTCCAGACTTAGGAAAATGGACGCGTTGGGTGCTTCCACATCGCAGTCGAGCAGTTGGACTGGGCCGTCCCAGGCCTGCGCCAGCGCCACGGCCAGTGTTGTCTTGCCGGTTCCGCCTTTCCCTGATGCGATTGCGATTTGCATTAGCGGG